>CAKOOQ010000012.1 GCA_934098555.1 uncultured Bacilli bacterium | reverse complement strand
ATCAGGAATTAGGTACAATAATTTTATGGCATATTTTTCGCATACTCAAAATATGCCATAAAATACTAAACATTATAACATATTTACTTATTTTTCAGGTAATTTAGCCTAAAAAACTTATCTAAAACTTATCTAAACGCCTTTTTTGGTGTAAAATTACCTAAAAATTGTAAGTAGCAAAAAGCTTGCAATTCCTTATTTTATACGGCTTTGCGAGTTTACTTACCACAACATTGTTTATATTTGCGTCCACTGCCACAAGGAATAAGTTACAATTTTTGAGTAATTTTTTCCTTTTAAATTGGCTTTTTTTATTTTTAAATAATAATTATTTGTTGAAAAATTGTAAGTTTTTATTCAAGAGTGTATCTAAAAACGTATCTAAAAAAATAGATTTAATTTATTTTATATTGGTAAAAAATCCCTAAATTCTTTAATACCTTTATACACTTTTGACCATTTGCTATTTTGTTCTAAAAATTCAATTCCTTTCATTGTAACAGTATCAATTGATTTTTGAATATGTATATCCCCCGTCACAAAGAAACTAACCTTCTTAGGATTTAAATAACATTCGTTTTTCATTAAACTGATTATTTCAAAAAATTGATCATCCGTAATTTCATAATCCGATGCCGTTGGAATCGAATCTCCTTCTAAAATTTCCTTTAAAATACTATATATAATTTTCTTTATTTTATTTGAATTCATATTTTCTCCTTCTATAAATGATTATGCCCAACCAAAAAGCACTGTTATTCTAAATTGTTTTTCTTGTTGCCATCAGGTTTAGATACTGGTGTTTCTATTCCATTTATTTTCTTTACTACATAATCTTGGTGATAAGAAGAATTAGGATTTTTTATTCTACTTACAAACGTTTTTCTATCCATTATTTCATGATTACCAACATTTTGAAACAAGATATTTCTTCCTGTGTCATTTTCTTTTATGCATTTTACTCTAGTCATTAAGAATTCCTCCTTCCTGTAAAGTGGAATGCTAAATAACTATAAAACATTGTAAACCAAATAAAAATATGATATACTAATATTGTAATATAGTCATATAACATTCATTGCTATATTATTTGCTTTGTGCTTTGGTCGGGCACATTTCTATTGCTATCTTTAAAAGATAGCTTTTTTAGTGCTAATAAATTCCTGTTTGGATTTTATTAGCTAGTTAAAATATACCACGACTTTTAATATCTGTCAAAAATGGAAAAAGCACTCTTTACTAAGTGCTTTTTATAAATTATTGACTATTATTATTTTAATTTTCTAGCCTTAATAAGACTATAATCATCTTTATCTACATTACTTGAAGTTATATCTTCAAAACCAACCCTTTTTAATACTTCTATCTCATGTTCAAAAGTAAGTGGTGTATCTATATGTTTATGATTTTCAATATTATGTTCTAATTCGTACAATTGCCCATCTTCTATTTCTTGAGTTAAAGCTATTTTATCACAATTAATGAATTGACCATTTTCTTTTAAACAATCATAAATCTTTTTATATAGTTTAATTTTTTCTTCGATTTTGAAATGATGAAGTGCTGATGTAGATATAACTGCATCATAATCATCTCCAAACTCAACTTCGAAGAAATCTCCACATATAGTTGTTACATGATCTGCAAAACTTCTTTTCTTTAGTTCTTCAAGCATGTTTTCGGTAATATCTATGACTGTAACTTCAGCACTTGGAAATAATTCAAACACATGAATTAATTCTAAACCTGTACCAGCTCCTAAGTCTAATATTTTTTTAGTTTCTTTATCTAAACTATCCCCTAATGTTTTCTTAGTTTCCATATAAGTACTATGTACATCATCATAAGAATCTATTTTCTCATTAAAGAATGTTCTTTGTTTTTGATTTCTTTCATATAAATTCATAATTATATCCCCCTTATATTTATTTCTATATTATTTTTAATTAAATCTTTTATTTCTCTATCAGTTAATTTAATACTATTAACACATAATTGTGTTGCTATACCATGAGTATAAAATCTAACTTCACGGTATACTCTTTTTGCTTCTTCTAAAGATATTTTATATTGCTTTACCATTGCATTAATCGTTTCCATATTTCTATCAGTATTTAATACTTCTTCTACTGTTCTAGAATCAGCAAAGTCGGTCATAAATAACGTAAAGAATACATTTGGTTCTTTCTTTGCATAGAAAGCATATGCATAACTTATTGTATATAAATAATCTTTTATATCTACATATTTATAAATAAAAGCTGAATAATCTTTTCTTAAATAAAATTTAAGATCTTCTTTATACATATCAAAGTTAGCATAATTTTTAAATATTGGTTGTGTTGAACATCCTATATAATTAGCAAGTTCTCTAACTGTTAGTTTTGAGTATCCTTGCTCTTTTATAAAATCAACACTTTTCTCCAATATATCTTCTTTAGAATATTTAATTGTTCTAGCCATAAACATCACCTCGCAAACGTATAAAATAACATTTGTTATTTCAAATTATACACTATATCTCTAATTTGTCAACATAAAGATAACATTTGTTATTTAATTTTGGCGTTTTTGGCTAAAAAAACGTATCTAAACGACTTTTTCGGGGTGAAATTACCTAAAAATTGTAAGTAGCAAAAAGCTCGCAAGCCTTTATTTATATGGCTTTACGAGCTTATTTTCCACAACACTGTTTATACTTGCGTCCACTGCCACAAGGCCCTTTGTATTCGGGATTTTGGGAGTTTTCGGGAGCACTTGGCTCGTTAATTCGGCACTTGGTTGCACCCCAGAGCACTCCGGAGCACCCGGCAAACCTAGCATAACTTATCTAAAAACTTATCTAAAATAATTTGATTTTAATTTTTTACAATTTTTAAATAATCTTAATTTTTATTTAGAAGTTTTCTTTCTTGATCAATTACTTTTTTATCATATCTGATAAATAATGGATTTATTTCTTCTGATAATTCAACCTTTTCTAATTTTTGATAATTCCAGCTGCTAATATTGCTATTTAAATATTCTTCTACCTTTTTTGTTGTTTCTACAAAGTATGGTTTAAGTAAATTATTTATATTAAATATAATATTACAACAATTATATAAAATATCTTCACATTTGATTACATCTTCTTTTGCTAATTTCCATGGTTCATTTTCATCAAAATACTTATTTGAATAGTTTATAAAAACAAATATTTTTGATAAACCTTCTTTTGTATCTCCATTATCAATATCATTACCAATATTAATATATAAATCTTTTAACTTAGCTTCAATTGTTGAATCAATATTACTACTGCTTAAATTACCATAAAATGATTTATTAATAAATTGCAATGTTCTATTAACAAAGTTACCCCATTTACCAAGTAACTCTCCATTAATAGAATTAATAAAACCTTCATAAGTGAAATTGAAATCTCTTGTTTCAGGATTATTAATACTAAAATAATATCTAATAGCATCTACTGGATAATTATCTAATAAATGTCTTAATGTAATATAGTTACCTTTACTCTTGGATAATTTTTCTCCTTCAATAGTTATATATTCATCTGACACTATTTTATCAGGCAATCTATAATTATCATTGGTTGCTAGTAATAATGATGGAAATATAACTGTATGAAATGGAATATTATCTTTTGCATGAACTAAATATATTTTGCTATTATTTCCTTTCCAAAAATCTTCCCAATTTAATTTATTTTCTTCAGCATATTTTTTACTAGCAGTTACATATCCCCATACATTTTCAAACCAACCATATATTTTTTTATCTTTAAATCCTTCTATTGGTATATCAATACCATAGTTTAAAGTACGAGATGCACATCTATCAGGTATTCCTTCTTTAAGATATCTTTCAGTGAAATTAACAGCATTTTCTCTCCAATCATTTCTTTTAGAATCTAATAATTCTTTTATATTGTCTTGAAAGATTGAAAGTTTAAAATATAAATTTCTATTTTTCTTATATGATGCCTTATTACCACATATAGCACATTTAGTTTCTTTTACTTCATCGATTGTAAGTAAACTTCCACATTTTTCACATTCATCACCTTTTATTTCAGATCCACATTTAGGACAAATACCAATAATGTAACGATCTGCTAAAAATAATTTGCAGTGATCACAATATAATTGTTCTTCCTCCTTTTCTTCTAAATAACCATTGTTGTAGTATTTAACAAATTGTTCCTGAACAAACTCTTTATGATAAGGATTATCTGTTCTATTGTATAAGTCAAAACTTATACCAAGGTCTTTAAAATCTTTAGAAAATGAAACATGGCAATCATCTACTATTTCTTTTGGACTTTTATTTTCCTGCAATGCTTTTACTTCAGTCGGTGTACCATGACAATCAGTACCAGATACTAATATAACTTTATCTCCTTTAAGTCTATGGTATCTAGATATAACATCTCCTGGTAAACTACTTGCTGCATGACCTATATGGAGTTCTCCATTTGCAAAAGGCCAACTAATTCCAATTATAATATTCATATTTTCTCCCTCCTTCTTTAAACAAAAAACCTCTTAGAAACACTAAGTCTCTAAGAGGTGAATATATTCACGTTACCACTCTTATTTATTAATACATTACTGTATTAAACTCACTAACCTACTTATGTCTTTTGCATAGTTATAGGTATCTGCTATAACGGGCATTCCCGTAATGACCTACTAAGAGTCTTTCAGTCATTCGCCTTGAGGGCCATGTTCAAAAAATACTTACATCCTCTTTTTCACCTAACAGAGTTCTCTAAAATGCTTTATATTTTTTTACTCTTCCTCGCAATGGCTTTGTGAATGAGTAAATTATAGCACTTTTCTTGTAATTTGGCAAATTTCACAAAAAGCTTATCTAATTTTATAAGCATTTTAACCTTATTTTATAAGGGATTGAAACACTTCGATAATTCTGAAATACTTATCTAAAACTTATCTAAAATTTTTAAGTTGTAATTTTTTACAATTTTTGAGAATTGTATAAAAATAGCGCAAACCCTTATATTACTTGGGTTTACGCCGATTTTAATTATTATTTACCACAACATTGTTTATATTTGCGTCCTGAGCCACAAGAGATATAAACAATATTATTATCAGGATGATCTATGCAATTTCTTATATAGGTTGGCAAAGTATCATATTCTTTTATATTAGTTGCATTAAAATGATTAAAAAATTGTATAAATTTAATACTTGCCATTAGTATATTCCTCGCCTTCTATAACTAGACATATTTCAACTGTCTTATATATACAATTAAAAAATGATAAAGTCAACATGTTTTAGTTTTTAACAGGTTTAATCATTCTTAAAATGCTGATTTCAACGCATTTTTATTGCAACGTTGTATCAAAAAAACTTAATCATTTTCCATAATTAAGTTTCTATTTAATAATAATATTTAAAGAAGTTTCCCCTATATATTTGTCTTCATCATAAAGGGCAAAGATAAAATCATAAGCACCTGTTTTTATGTTATCTCTAAAAATAAAGGTTCCCTCATTTGTTTTAGTGGGCGTTGTAAATAACTTAAAGATATGGGTTTCTGTTGTACTTTTTAAATCATTTTGAACGAAGGAAGTAATATCCTCTAAGTTACCTTGTTTATCTTTTAAACTTACGCGAATATTAGGATTTTTTAAAGAAGACTGATACGTCAAAGTAAAGTCTAAATGGTTTTCTTCTTTTGAAGTATCAATAACTCTTTGTTCTTTTTTTGCTTCAACCTTCAAACCGTAACTTGTATCCTTTATTTCAAAAATATGCGAATAAGAAGAAAGCATTACTTCATTATTAATGAAATTTTGGCCGGTCACATAAAGATTAAATTGAATTTTATAATTTCCCGCTTCTAAAGGAGCCTTTTCTAAATTAATTTTTAAATCTTTGGCAAGATTCGTTACATTAGGAGAAAGGAAAAACTTACCTTCACCACTTGCCAAAGGGGTATAGGTTTTATTATCTAAATTAAATTCTAACCCCATTAAAGAAGAGGAGGAAACGGAAGTATACACACCATTTTCTTCTTTTAAAAGGAAGACGCCTAAAGCTAAAGATTTATCTTGTAAACTTGTTTCAATCATTTTATTTTTAGTATCAATTTCTAAATGAACATTTAAATTATCTTTAGAATAGTAACTGTCTTTATCAAGAGTGATAGTTTTAAAATTAAAGGTATCGGTTGGACTCACAACGTTATAAAGAGTCGTTTGAACCGTACTCGTATTGGGACGAATTAAAGGAGTATTATCATCTAAGAGATTTAAAAAACCTAATGAATAATCATTTTTAACCTCTAAAGGAGTTGTTACATCTTCAAAATCGATATAAAACAAGAAGTTTTCTGAAATATAGCCATCGGTGTAATAACTTGTTTTATCATCATAAAGATAGTGGGTGTCATAAGTTCCCATTTCTCTAAATAAACTTAAAGGATAATTTAACGTATTATTTTGAACATCACTTTTTGAAACAATGTAATAATACGTTTTAGGATTTTTACTACTTGTTTTATCCACATAATTAGACCCTGATAAATCTATCATTGTGATTTTAGTATTGTAAGGCAAAGAAACACTACTGGTTAAATAACGATGATACGTTTTATTTTCATAAATATTAAGACTTTTACCTGTTGCAATGACAGATAAAGATAAAGACGAATAGGGACTGATACTAACCGATGTTGTCGCGAAAGGAATCGTTTGCCGGCCACTAATCAAGTTTGTTTCATAGTCAATATCATCATAAACCATTGTTTTTACATTAATGTTAAAGACAATATCTTTCGTTTCTATTTCTAGGGCACTTATTCTTCGTTCCGCTACTAAACGAATCGTAATCGTTCCTTTTGAAGCTTCTTCACTAATATTTTTAGCATTATTTAAATAAAACTCTAAACTGGGTGCCGAGATGACATTGGACGTTTTAAAAGCCTCTTCACTACTGACGGTACCAGAATTTAATGAGGTAAAGAAGTATTCTTTTTCACTTTCCCACTCACTACCGGACACTCTCATCGTTAAAGCCATTTTATTATTGGCATCTTTTTGATTGGCATAATAATTTTTCAACTCACTCGGATTTAAAAGTTCACCTGTAAAGTTTTCGGTACTGATAGATTTAATAAAATAAGTGGTATTTTGATTGGCTGAAGATAAAGTAACTTTGGTATGTTTGCCAAGTGTTTCATACTTACTTGCATTAAGGCCGATATTAATAACCTCAGTTTCACTGCCCAAGCGCCAAAAATGATAATTTTGATCATTTGGGGTTGGATTAATAGTTTCGTTTGCTAAACGATTATCTTGTAAAACATGTGTGATAAATCCATTTTCTTCATAATTGCTACTATGGGCTCCCAAAACATAGGTTCCAAGATTAAACGTGTTTGATATATCACTACTTACTTCTTGTCCCAAAGGTAAATTTTTGTCATAAAGGCCTAAAATATAATCTTCACCATTTTTATCGTAAAGGCCTAAAAAACTCATGCCCAAAACAGAACCATAACTAGAAGCATCTTGAGAAGTGGTTATTTTAATATTTTTACCTTGCATGACATAAAGATAATTCGAAACGTTATCTTTACGCATAAAATTATTTTTATCATCTCTACTTTCTAGTTGTTTTACTAAGTTGGTACCATTTTGTAAGTATAATGTACTGCCGCCTTTTAAAACGAAAGTATCAATTCGACTTAGTGTAAATATTTCACTCGCAAACTCATTAGTTCTATCGGTTGTTCCAGATAGCTCCACGTAAGAATTTTCCAAAATAATTTTTGTGGCTCTTTGAAAAGAGATATTTTTTTGAATGTTATTTTCTGACCCATAATTTTTAATAGAAATGTTACTTTCCCCCTCTGTTGTCGAGGCATTTCCAGAACCAAAGATACTACCCTCTATTTTAAACGTTTCGTAACCTTCACCATCAATGTTTAAAGTCGTGCCATTGGTAACGGCAATATAAGAATAATCATATGTATCCGTTCCAGCCGATGAGGCTTTACCACCTCCAAAAAGGGTACCTTTAATACTTAAATTTTGTTCATTCTCGCCACCAATATTGACTTTGGTAGCCCCGAATACTTTAGAAACATTACTTCCGCCATATATATCACCTGAAATAGTGCCGCCATAGACATTAACCGTTACTAAAGAATTACTCTCTTTAGAGGTTCCAACAATTGCTAAGTTACCACCACCAAAAACATCTTTCATAACTTTGGTAGTTCCTTTAAGCGTTACCGTAATGTTATTGGAAACAATACCATCACTGTTGTTGCCGCCATAAACACTTTGGGATATTTGGCTATCTAACACATTTAAAGTCGTGCTGCCGTTTACATCAGCAGCGAAGCTTCCGGCATACACTTCTTTAGAAGTGACTCCCTTTAAGGTAACTGTAATATCACCTGTTACTTCACCTTCATTACCACCCCCATAAACCGTATCAGCGATAGTCGTATTAATAACATTTAACGTTATCCCGTTATTTACATAACCTTCATTACCACCCCCATAGACATTTTTAGAAAGCGTAGAATCTTGAATCGTTAACGTGATACTTCCCTTTACAGAGCCTAAACCTTCGGTATTATAAGACCATAATTTTTTATTGTCATAGTCAATACCGCCCATTTCTTTAACCGTTTCCTCACTTGTCCACGAAAATTCACCTAAATAAGGCAGTTTACCTACGGATTCATTTCCTGCGATGGCCACTGTACCATCCGTTTTATAGGTATAACTTGGAGGCGTGTACCCTTCTTCTTTCATCGGTCCATACATTTTAACGGTACTTGGTTTGGAAGCTCCGTCACCTCCACCATAAATCGTCCCATACACGGTAGAATGATTTAAATCAATTTTAATATCCCCATGAACGACAGCGATAGAACCACCACCGTAAATATTACCAAGATGATTAGAAGATGTTCCAATCGTACTATCATTAATCTGGATGGTAACATCTTTTCTAGCATAAGCAAGCGATAAATAACTAAAATTACGAGAACGACTAAATGTAATGTTGTCCGCGGCCATAGAAATCCACCGAATACCTTTATAAGCTGAGGTGCAAACAATACCATACTCGCTGCTTGTTTCATCAAGAACCATAAAAGGAAAGCCTGTCGCGGGCTTTTCCCAGGACCAGTCGGTATCATAATCACCATATAAAGAATTTTTTAAAGAAGCAAAGTCACTATCGGTAGGTAAAAGTTTCTCGGTATCCCAAGGATAATAATTATAGGTTGTGCTTTTCGAAAAAGATTTTGGATACTCCATAAAAAAGTTTTGACTTCCTCCTTGACCAATACCAAAGATATTTCCTTTAACAAGAGAAGACGTAATGTTTAAATTAACATAGCCACCCTTGCCATTTTCATCGGTCTCAACATTTCCATTAAAACCACCGCCATAAACGCTCCCCGCAATGGTACTATCTTTTATGTTAACGTTACTGGTTCCGTATAGGGTTGCCGAGTAAACATAACCACCCCCATAGACATTTCCCAAAATATTGGTATCACCAATAATATTTACCGATGTATTGCCTGTTAAGCTAGACACATTGCCCGCCCCATAAATGGTTCTTATTTGCGGATTTGACGTGGTACTATTTCCCTTATCCCCTACAATATTTATAAACCGGTTTCCGGCATCATGAGACCTTGTACTTGCGGAAGCCCCATAAATGCCTACAATTTTACCACCAGTGACGGTTAAGTAATAATTCATATTACTTTGCATATCAAAAGTGGCATTCGTCGTGGTAACCCCTAAGGTAATATAATCATTTATGACGGTATTTCCACCAATATACCAATGAAAATCATACGGCAGATTATAACTTCCACTCCAACCATTTTGCATAGAACCAAATTCATTACCGTTAATAACGGCGTATTCAAAATCATTTGTCCGAATGACATACCCATTTCCCGCATCCGTTTTTTTATTACGGCGTGTAATTTCTAAAAGAAGCCCTTTTCCTTTTTCAGTACGACTTCGAGAAGTAAAACTTGTCTCGGAAGAGATATTAGATGGACTCGTCTTTAATGGGCGCTTTGTCGTATCATTCGGCATTCTACCCCAGTTAACATTATCTAAGCGCATCGACGTATAAACGGCATCCGAATAACCAAAACCATTAAAATAAAGATTATAATTGGTATGACCTAAACTTTTATAAGTCACAGAAGGTGTCGCATCTGTAGTTAAAAGATAACCACCCCAAACACTTTTTTGGGCTACATAATCTTCCCAAACATAGTTTTTACTGCTATCGTATGCCTCATCTAGGGCAGTAAAGGTTTCCTTATTTTTAGTAAACGTCTTACTATACTTAGCATAATCCGTAAAGTAATGATTTTCTTTCTGAGCAACGGAAGAACTTTTGACATAATCATAGTCTCCTGTTAGCATAATCACATTTAAATAAGGATTGTAATAAAGACTTTCTTTTTCTTCAGTAAAAATATAATAAGCTAAATCAAGAGAGGCTATGGGGTTATGAACATCGGTCCCTTTATTAATCGTTAAAAGATTATTTTCATACGTATAATTCCAAGCTCCTGTTTTCTCATAACGACCATCTTCCGTGGTTTCTTTATCATAAAGCCAATAATCAGTGTAATAACGACCCGTATATTTATTTTGTAAAAAAGTAACGCGGCCAAAGATAGCCTCTAGAATAAGCGTCCCATTATTATTTACATTTAAATCATCATAAGAAATAATATCTCCTGGTTGAAAAACCGTTTTAGAAGGAAGATATTCCCTACTGTCTTTTATTTTCCAACCCGTAAAAGAATAGGTATAACCATCACTTGCAATAAACGTTTCATCATCTAATTGTTCCTTTATTTTATCAGAAAGAAATGACGTCGTTTCTTTAAATGAAGATGGAAGGGTGATATACCCATTGATACTATTTGCCGTTAAAGTAACCGTTTTTGAGGTGATAACATCTTGCGTGCCACTTTGAAACGTAACATCTAAATATAAATCGTCGTAATTATCTTTTAAAGTGGTTAAAATGGTATTTTCCCCTATTACATCCGAATCTGCATAAGTCTTAGAAAGTAAAACCATTAAGGTACCACATAAAAAAAGGGTCAAAATCATTAAAACGATATACTTTTTTTTCACTTTACATCACTCCATTTTAGATACATTAATAATATCTTTAGCTAAACTATAATCCTTGGTAATATCTTTTTTATAAAAATAAATCACCGCTTCTTTTTGACTGTCTAAAGAAATTTCACTTTCTTTAATATAATCACTTTCCAAAGTATTGTTTCCTTCATAAACTAAAGGATTGGTTGTATCAATAGAAAGTAAATCTTTTGAAAAACTTAATTTTACTTTTTGCAATTTCGTTTCAAGATTGGTTAAGTGAAGCTTTAAATATAAAGCATTCGCACTATCCTCCACAAAATAAGTAAGACCATAATTTTTCACTTTAAAAGTTACACTTCCTTTTAAAACCTTAGTATAAGAAGATGTCGTTTTCGCGGTTATATTTAAAGTGATTTCCTCACCGTCATGAACCTCATTTGGTGTTAATAAAATATTTATTTTATCTTTACTTGCCTTTTCTCCTTTTAAAACATGACTTTTTTCTGACGTTTCTTTGCAAGAAACATTTTGACTACAAGAAAAGGATATATCATAAGAAATATCTTCTTCACTGTAATCCTCTAAATTAAGATAGTTAAAGAGGTTTAAAGAGAAGATGTAGTCTCCTGTTCCCCCATAATTTTCTAAAGTATAATTTTTACCCTCAAGACTGAGTAAATCACTTTCAAAATAAAATTTTTTACTCACTAAATAATGGTCATAAAGTTGAAGATAAAAATATTTTGCTAAAGAATGCAAAGGCAAACTTAAAAACAAAAAAAGAAAAAGAAGTAAGAAAGAATAACGTGGTTTTCTTTTCATAATGTCTCCTTTCTAATCCACTTGGATAGCCTCGAAATGCAAATCAACATAATCAATTTTATTACTGTTTAAATAAGAGCTATCCTCTAAAGAAATGTGTAAGACATATTCTTTTTCTTCATAAGAAGTATAGGATATATCTATATAATCGGTCGTTAAATCACTTTTTAAAATATTTTCGCTTGACGTGTTGGTAAGTGAAAAAGTTAAAGGCAAGTTTTCTCCAGTTGTTAAATAAAAACGATATTTATAATGTGTTTCATTTAGTTTTTCATCTTGATTCGTTACTTTAAAAGTGTAAGTAAGGGTATTAAAACCATTTAAAGAACCTAAATCAAGAGGAATGTCTTTGACAGTTTCAGTAACACTAAATTTAGCCACATCTCCTTTAGAAGAGGCATAAATAAGGGTCACATAAGAAGCTAGACTTTTTAAAGAAACACCCAGAAAAAGTAAATAAAGACTTAAAAATAAAATGTGTTTATACGTTCTTTTCATTTTGACTCTCCTTTTTCTCTAAAAGAGACACTAAATACGTAAGCGATAACGAAAGTAAAAAGAACAAAATCATCACCCATTTATCGGTTAATACTTTTAGGTAAATACCAAACTCTGGTAAAATTTTGACGACTTTCCCAACGACATTTTCTTTAGAAACCGGATTATCAAGGGCGTTATTGGCGTCTCCCTTAGTCGTAATCGTATCTTTATCAATCGCGGTAATCCGGTGGGTAATATAAGAATGACCACTTTTATAAGTTACGACATCTCCCACTTGATAAGAATCATCTAATTTCACAATAATAATATCTTGTTCTTTAATATCCGAACGCATAGAACCCGTTTGCACTTCAAAATAGGTATAACCAAAAAAAGAAGGATATTCTTGATGGAAGAGAAATTTTGAAGATAATAAGTAACCGTTTAAAAGAAAAAGACATAGGAAAAACACATAGAAAAGATATTGTATAAAGCTTAATATTTTTCTCATAAGTCACTCTCCGCTTTGAGGGTTATCTTAAGTTCGTAAGAGGCTTCTGCAAAACTTACTTCCGTATCATTTTGGGCATCAAACCATTTCCATTCAAGGATATAATCGTCATGAGTTAATGCCTCAAGTTTTAAATCAGCTAAATTAAGATTTTCATAAGTCACATACCCTTTTGTTAAATATTTATTATTTTTCTTTAAACGATATTTCATATTGATATGATGGTCATTTTTTTCTTGAAAGGTAAACGCATAGTTGATTTTAAACTTATTATTGTTATTAACAGTAAAAGCATACGCATTAGAAGAACCTGGGGCGATAATACTTTTAAATTCATAAGCTGGGTTAGAAAATATTCTAAGAAAAGAATTTTGCTGCCAAGAGATTTCTTTATCATTCACAAAAAAATCATTTTCGGAAAAAACATCACTATCTTTACAATTGCAATCAATATTAAAGATATCTTTATTACCTGTTGGTGTTCTTCCGATTAGTTTTATCTCACGAATTGTGAAAAAAACAGTCAAAATAACGATGATAAAAAGAAGCAACAAAAGAAAAAAATTTTTAGATTGTTTCATGTTTACCTCCTTTTTAACTCTCATTTAAGTCTCTAAAAATTTTAGAAACTTAAATGGGAACTAAATCCCACATGATTAGTCGACTTGTGTAAGTGTTAAGTCAGCTTGAATAGAAACAGTTGCTGTACCAGCAAAACCTAAAGCCGTATCTGTAGCGTCATCACCATCAAAAGCCCAACGCCAATAAATCGTGGCATCTTTAGTAGCACCTGATGCAATGTCAGTAGCATCTGCATTAAATTCTGCTAAAGTTTTCCAAGTTGTTTTATCTGTTGAATATTCAATTGGAATATTACCAGCATTTGTTTCCGTTAAGTTATAAGCATATTGAGCATTTACTTCAGAATCATTTTTAATACTAATTTTGAAACTTCCACTTGTACCAGGAGCAATCTTTTTATTTGTTACATCTGTTTCAGCTGTAGCATTATCTGTATCATTGATTGTTTTAAATAAATCAAGCTTAAATGTTAAATCACCACTTGCTAAAGCTTTGTCATTAATTGTCCAAGCCCATTTAGCAACGGTTGCTGTATCAGATGTTCCGCTTACTGTAGATGCATATTTGGCATAAGTTTTAGAAACTGTATAGCCTGTTACACCAACAAGAGAAAGTAAAGCCATTCCACTAATTAACACCTTTCTACCTTTTTTCATTTGTACACCTCTTTCTACGACAATTTATGTAAACATTTTTAATAAAAATGGATACATCACTTTTTCTTTTCTTCTAAAATAAGCAAGATAGTTCCAAGAAGTCCAATAGTAAGAAGAATGATAATTAAAGTCTCTGTTTTACTTAAATAAAGTAAAATACTTCCCAAATAAGGAATACGAGCCTTATAAACGCCTTCTAAAGAATTTTTAGAAACAACATAATCATCTTTATCTGTGTTGTTATCCCCCTTAGTTTCAAAATCACCTTCATTGGTAATAGAAGAAACACGATGAACGATATAATAATTGTTATTTTTATACGCAATAATATCGTCCACTTCTACCTTAGAAGCACTCTCTTTTTTAACAATAAGAAGATCACCTTTATAAATTGTATTTTCCATAGAAGAAGACGCGACAATAAAAGGCTTATAACCTAAAAAAGATGGAATCTCAGCAGGTTTTAAAATACTTTGTAAAATAATATAAACATTAAAAAGAAGTATTAAACTCAAAAGAGTTCCTCCAACATATAACATAATTTTTTGAAGCTTACTTTTCTTCATTACAACTCTTTACCCTTCCTATTGTATAACCAAATACTAACATAATTCGACAAAATATACAATAGACTTTCTAAAAAAATGGGACTGTGATCCACAAAAAATGTTCTAAATTTGCTATAGAACATTTTATAAATCATAGCTAGTAAAAATATTTGGCTTGTACTATTACTTTAACTTTAAATGCAAAATTATAACTTTTTAACTTTGCCATATTTATGACTTTCTATATTAGCATTTATAGTCCCAATAGTTTTAATCTATATTGCATGAAATCTAGACACATTACTTTTTAATCTCTTTCTACTATCAATTTGAATTCTTTTTATCTAGCAATTTAAGGATAGCAAAAGATATTTCTTGTTGCTTAAAAAAAATAACCGACCTTGTCAAGAGTGGTGTGTAAATTTTTATAACTTTTTAAATTATCAAAGAGCATGAACTAGTATTTTTGAAAGAAAAGTACTAGTTTTTTATATGTCGAGATACTTAGTAAAGCGTTCTTTATAAATCTCAGAAAGCTGAATTTCAATTTTATTCCAGTTGGGAATAGGTTTTTTCCATTTTTCTTCTAATTCTTCTACTCTTAAAAATAATATTTTGTAAACAGAATTTACAGATGCAAATGAATCTTTACCATTAGTAACTTTTCTAAGTGCTGAATTAACAGATTCTATGGCATTAGATGTATATATCGCTTTTCTTATTTCATCAGGCACTTCAAATAATGGCTCTAAATATTTCATATCTTCTTCAACTTTTTGAGTAACTTTTGTTAAAGATGAAAACTTATCTTTAAAGTTTTCTAATTCTAACTGGGCAACTTTCAAATTAGAAGCTGTGTATATTTTTTTGAAATTTTGAATAACTTCACTTGCCTGTTTTTTAGGGCAAATTTTATATAAATTTCTTGTTAAATGAACAACACATCTTTGTGCTTGAGTTTTAGGGTATACTGTTTCTAAAGAGTCTTTAAAACCAGCAACGCCATCACTTGTGGAATAAAGAATATCTTCGACGCCGCGTCTTTTTAAATCTTCAAAAACAGTTGTCCAAAAAGAAGCGGATTCTGTCTTATCGCACCAGATTCCAAGTACTTCTTTCATTCCATGAGCATTAACTCCAATAATGACATAAAATGCTTTCTTTTCACTCTTTAAGTCTTCTGTAACAGGGATATATAAACAATCAGCATATATAAAAGCATAGAATGGTTTTAATGGTCCATTTCGCCAGTTATCAACTACTTCTGTAATGGTATTTACAAATGTTTGAACTTGGTCTTTAGAAATATCAACACCATAAATTTCCTTTAAAAGACTTGAAATATCTCGATAGCTCATTCCCTTGGCACATAAAGATAAAACAATATCTTCGAACTTACCAAGTCGATTTTCTCCTTTTGGTATGATGACGGGTTCAAATTCACCTTTTCTATCTCTAGGAGTCTTTATTTCAATAGTTCCATATTTCGTTTGAACTTTTTTAGTTTTACAATAACCATTTCTAGAATTTTCAACATCCTTTTTGTGTTCATATTTTTCATAGTCCAACATATTAGACAATTCGGCATCGAGCATTTTTTGATAAAGTGGTTGAACTAAATTATCAATAAAATTTTCAACATCCGCATTGTTTTTTATTTTGCCTTCTTTAAACCTTTTTACAGCCTCATTTATTATCATATCATTCACATTATCTTCCATAGTATAACCTCATATTAGATAAATTCTAAATTTGGATATAACAGCATTAAATCATTCAATATTAGTGTCCATTGTTTCTTATTAAATGATACAAAGCCAAAGAATCTATCTTCACTTTCTAATTTTTCATATACTTCATTTAAATCATTTATGTAGTTCTCACTGCTGTTAAACGATAATCGAATTCTATCATATATTCTTGTATTTGCCGAGGGTTTAAAAAGCAAATTTCTTACATTTGAACTGTATTTATAATATCCTTCCACATTATCTAAATATTTTTTTATAAGTTTTTGGTGGATAATATTATTGTAAGTCTCTTTGAATGAATTGAATTCGTTTTTAAATTCATTTATTGTTGGTTGTGAATATAACTTGTGTATTTTACTTATAACTTTTCGAGAACTTTTTTCTGAAGTGTATTTATCAAATTTCGAGGCAATATAAATTAACGAATCAACAAAATTTACCATTGGAAATGCTATTTTAACAGTCCTTTTAAAATTTTTGTTATCGTCTATTGCTAAAAACAATATGGTATTTAATCCTCTTGTTTTAAGTGATTCAAAAATATCTAACCAATACCGATTGTTTAATGGCCTATCTTGATAAATACCTACTAATTGACGGATTCCTTTTTTATTAATACCAACAAGAGTATAAATATCAATGGTTTCAATAATATCTCCTTTTTTAATATTTAAATCATTTTTGATGGTATACATCATTACGTACATATCATCAAGTCTTTTCTTTGTGTAATCAATTAATTTTAAGTTTTGCATATTCATTCCTCCTTTTTTTCCATAAAAAAATATGGTATGCAATTCATTTAAGAATTTACACACCATATAATACACCGTCGGCTCGGCTGGTCGTTAACCCCAGCGGCGAGCCCCCTCATTCCCGCTATCCAATTTCGTATGGATTTTCAAGCGTTCCTTCACCGCCTAAGATCGACGTTTTCGATATCAGATATACCGAAGGGCGAACCAACCCAGCATTGGACGCATAGCCGTTGACGACAAAGCCAGCGGTGTAGACACCGAACACAAAGTTAGCATTCGAAGAGTACGCGTACGGAGAAATAGTCCATTGCCAATTGCTTGAATTATAAAGCCAATCATTATTTTTACAGTCACTATATGAGCTATTATACCAGTTATATAAATTTGTATTCAAGCAACTTGTTCGATTTGTTGTGCTGCCGCCACTTGTCGCATAACCGTAATCACTCGGATACATTAAACCTATTTTGCCATTCCATGTCGTTGTTCTTGTTACCGTATCATTACAAGCCCATCCTGACGTACATATTTTTCCAGTATTGCTACTTCTTTCGTAACTATAAAAATGACTTGCTAAAACATGACTTGCAGAATTATAACTATTTGAACCATTTGTTCCTGTGCTCCATAAGGTGTCACCTATTAATGACTTTAAATTTGTTTTTAAACCACTACTTGTAAAATCACAGGCTGTTGTTGAATTGTCCGAATCGCTATAACAGTTTCCTGAACCACCATTGTAGTACAATGAGCCTCCAACACTTTCACTTTCATACCCTGGATTTAATAATTTCATTAAATCTGCTTGACTCCATTCATTGACACCATAACCTTTGTTGACAGATGATTCGGATGTATCCCATGAATATGTTCCTATGGACTCATTTCTTATTAGCTTTATTCTACTTTCTTTTTTGCCTGTGCCATCATCGATATTATTCATAACACCTATAATACGCCAAATTTCATTATCTATTTTAACATAGTTACATGGATTTGCTCCAACATATCTTAAGTTGTTATCACTTGTGCCATCATAGGCTAAAGTGTAGGTACAAGTATCACTTGTTTTATTTGGAACAGTATAAACATCTGTTGAACTAGTATCTGCTCCACTTACTAATGAGGCTATTGTTTCTGTTGCTTTCGGCTCTACTGTTACAGCATTAGCAAGGACATTGACACTGGCTAAGAATTTTTGACCTTGTACTTCATTTCCGGCTGTGCTATCTATCCATAAATAAAGATTAAAGGTTTCGGTATCATTTTCATTTTCTAAAGTTCCTTTTTGTAAGATGATAGATTCATTTAAGTTTGTTCCTAAAATATTTTCTGTTTGTAAATAAGCTAAATCTGTATTTATATTTGACGAAATAGAGGCATATGTACCTAAGTTTACTCCACTGGTTGGAACATCAGTTCCTGTTGTAAAAGCAAACTTAATCTTACTTTTATCCATGGTTGCCGTTTTTAATGTATTTAAAGTAATGGTATATTCTGCAGCTGTGTTACACGTATTTTTGATAGTAAATTGGTAAGGTGTTTGAGTAAGACCTTTTTGATCACTCATTGGATATGTGTTATTTAAAGAAATAGGTTTTGAAAGTTCTTCTAAAGATACATCAAAACAACCGATACTTAAAATATTATCATTACCTTCGTATGTGGTTAACCAAAGTGCATAACTCTGTACTAAAAATAAACTTACGATAATTAAAATACCTATCGTTACTAGGCCAAATTTATATTTCAATTTCATCTTTATAGCCTCTTTTCTACTCTATTAAAATTATATCTGTTTTATTTAGGTAAATCAAGAAAGAATTTTAAAAAGAGGAAACGAATCGTTTTTTTAGAAAAATCTAATATGAAAAAAAGGACTTATTTGTCCTTTAACGCATTTTTCTTTTTACATCGTCCATCATCATATTGGCATTATCCATGGCTTTATTAAGCATTTTATTGGCCTTTTTTTCAGTTGATGGATTAGAAAGACAATAAGCTGTGACACCCATACCGGCGGTCATACCAATTAAGACACCTGTTAACATATTTTTCATTTTCTTCACCTCAAAATTAGTATGGTTTTAAGATTTAAAAATATACATTAGTTTTTCTTTTAAACCTGTTTTTCTATTTGAGGCTTCATCGTTATAAACACTCATCATAAAAGCTTCTTTTTCACCAATGATAACAAGGCTTTTCTTGGCCCTTGATACCCCAGTATAAATAAGTTTATTATAAAGCATTTTATAGTAATTTTTGGTAACGGGTAAAATCACATGAGGAAACTCACTTCCTTGACTTTTATGAATCGTCATAGCGTAAGCATGTTTAATACTTTGTAAGTCTTCTGTTTTATAGATGACTTTATTCCCATCAAAATCAATTTCTACTTCGGTGTGTTTAAAAGGACTTTCTACTTGTCTAATTTCTTTAATATAACCAATATCGCCATTATAAACATTACAATCTGGGTTATTGATAAGTTGTAAGACTTTATCTTGTTCGCGGTATGTCATATCAAAATATTTAAGTTCTTTTTTTGTCTCACTTTTGGGATTAAAAAGTTCTTGGAGTAAAATGTTTAAATTATCAATACCGTTTTCTCCCTTATACATGGGAGCCAATATTTGAACATCTTCAGCTTTTAAACCTTTAGCTTGACTTTTTAAAATAATTTGCCGAATCATTTCTTTTAAGTTCTTGGCATCACAAGAAAGAAAGTTATAATCATCTTTCTTTTCGAGGAAAGTTTCACTTAAGTTTTTTTCTTTAATTTCTTTGGCTAAAATAGGAATGTAAGAATTTTCACTTTGCCGATAAATCATATCTAAAGAGGTATAGGAAAATAAATGAGAAGAAACGAGGTCATTTAAAATAAGACCCGCACCAACACTTGGAAGTTGAAATGTATCGCCCACAAAAACAATTTGACTAGATTCCGGAATACCTTTTAATAAAGAAACAAATAAATATTCATCAATCATACTTGTTTCATCGACGATGATAAGTTTTTGATAGTTTTTATTGTATTCATTGATTTGAAAATTATTGGTATCTTTGTTCCATTTTAAAAAGCGATGAATGGTCGAGGCTGGTAAATGGGTGCTTAAAGAAAGCTTTTTTGCTGCCCTTCCTGTCGGAGCTAAAAGAGCTATTTGGCTGGTAACCTCGATAGGTGATAATTTATATACTTCTATAAAAAGCTTGGTGATGGCATTTACAATGGTGGTTTTCCCTGTTCCAGGTCCCCCTGAAATAATGGAAATGGGATTTTCAAGCGCGGTTAAAATGGCTGTTTCTTGATCTTTATTATACTTAACTTCTAGCATGTCTTCTAAATACGTTAATTTGTTTTTTAACCCTTTAATATTTTTTTTAGGGTAACGACTCATTCTTCTTAAAATATGTGCAATATCCAGTTCGATGTCATAGTATTTTTTTAAATAAATCGCGTCATTTTCAAAAAAGACATCTCCAGATTTTTTAAGTTCTTCTAAATATTTTAAAAGTTCTTCTTCGTCTAAAATAATTTGAAATTCTTTTTTTAAACACCCTTTAATTTCATCTAAATAATAGTAAGCATCCCCGATGCTTCTACTTTGTCTTTCCATTCCTTCTTTTAAACATTCTTTTATTCTTAAAGCATCATAGGCATCATGATTTTTAAGGAAAATGGCATCTAATTTATTAAAAGGAATAAATTCTTTAAAAAAGTATAAATTTTCTTCCACAAAGACAAGGGTTTTATCTTGATAATGCTTAATAAGTTTGGTGGCTTCATTCATGGAAAAACCTAAGTTTTTTAATTTAATAATGGTATCATCTACTTCGGAATAAGAAAGAACACTTAAGTAAATACTTTCGCATTTTTTTAAAGTCATACCGGGAACCAGCATTAAATTTTCTTTGTTTTCTTTAATGAGTTTTAAAGCCTCTTCTCCCAAAGTGTTAACAATTTCTTCGGCCGTTTTAATACCACAGCCTTTAATTAGAGGACTGGCCAAAAAATCAATCACGGCATCTTTTCCTTCTGGTAATTTCTTCTCATAATTTTGAAAAGAAAACTGCATACCATAACGTTCATGACGTATATAACTACCTTCTAAAATATAAGTGTCCTCTTCATTTTGCTCAGCCATTAAACCCGTAATAGTAATACTTTTTCCCACAAGTTCTTTTAAACTATCCTCATAAACTTTCTTGACTTTAAAAACAGCCACTAAAAAACCAGTTTCACCACTAAAGATAACCGTTCTTATTTTTCCTTCTATCTTTTGCATTTAACCACATCTTTCTTTGTCTATATAATAAAAAAATCATTATCCTTAGATAATGACTCATTCAAACTTGAACAAACAAGTTACAATCTTTTTGGTAGCGGGAGAGAGACTTGAACTCCCGACCTACCGGGTATGAACCGGTCGCTCTAGCCAGCTGAGCTATCCCGCCAAAAGAACAAGATGATTATAACAAAATATTATCTGTCATGCAAGTACTATTTTGTTTTTTTCTTGTCATAGTATTTTTTATTTAAATATTTAACTTTTACGCCTTTTTCTAAAGCAAACATTTTTTTAATACCATCTGGTAAATTTTTCTTGTAAACTTTCATATGCTACCTCCGACAAAGAGATTATACCAAAGAAAATGCGTTAAAACAAGCCTAAATCCACCTAGCTATGGATATTCTCCGCGTCGAATTTTCTAAATAATTATCAAAAATATGTAAGATACTATACACGATGGCTTTTAAACTTTCAAAAAAAGTTAAGCCTTTTTTTATTTTGACGTGAACAATTTCACATCGTAGTTCTCTTCTAAATTGATAATCATCAATATATCTTCCAAGAACGTAATCAATATCAGTGATACTCTTGGTTTCTTTCTCATCATCTAAATTTACTTTAAATATATAGTCACGGTAAACCGTTATCAATTTTGCTGTGATTTGGTCATCTTTCGCATAGTCAAAGTTTACAATGCGATTAAAATTTGGACACTTTTCTAATACTTCTTTTCCTTTTTCGTTCATCGTACCACCTATCCTTTACTACTCTTACCTAAATGGTACAACAAAAGATGGAAAATAGCAAGGAAAATTGTTATAATAAAGCTAGAATTGAGGTGCTTAAAATGAAGAAGAAAAAACGTCTTAAATTAAGGAAAAAAGTTTATTATTTTCTTGCCATACTTGTCTTTTTCATCGTCCTAGGTCTTCTTTCTTATAACTATTATGAAGAGTATAAATATAAACAAACGACTGAGTACAAACTTCTTACAAAAGGTTATAGCTTAGAGGAAACTTCTCTTATTTTTACAAAGTTAAATGAAGAAAACCAAAAGAAATTAATCGAAGAAAATAAAAATGAGGATGTTTTAAACCTTTTACAGCAAAAATATTTCTTAGAAAAAAACTTAGATACCTATCAAGAATACATCTTAAAAAATGGTGAAAAAGATTATGCCAAAGTCATTTCTTTAGTGAATGTTCATGCAAATCATAAATGGTATCAACTTGATTTAAAGACGGATGAATCCTTACAAGAAAAATTGTTTGTAAATATGTTTTATGCTTTAAGTGAAACCTATGTACCGGAAGATTTAAAAAATATTTCTCTTTCCTATGCCTACGGAAATGAAGGAGAAAACAAATTAATCGGTTATGCCTATGACAAATTTCTAGAGCTTTGGGAGGCAGCAAATAAAGAAGGATATTACTTGATGGTGACTTCTAGTTACCGTAATTATGAAGATCAAAAAGATATTTATGATTACCGAGTTAATACCCAAGGTGAAAGAAAAGCCGATGAAACGGCCGCCCGTCCTGGTCACTCCGAACATCAAACGGGTTTAGTTGTTGATATGACGAGTAAAACAGAACCTTTAGCCGACAGTTTTAAGGAAAGTAAAGCTTATGAATGGTTGAAAGAAAATGCTTACAAATATGGCTTTATTGAAAGATATCCAGAGGGTAAAACGTATTTAACCGGTTATAGCCCCGAATCATGGCACTGGCGTTACGTTGGCGAAGATGTAGCCAAAATAATACATGAGGAAAATATTACTTTTGATGAATATTATGCCTTTTATGTTGAAAAATAATTAATTTTCTAAAATACTTTTCACAACGGAAAGTGTTTTTTCTTCGTCTTTAGAAGTTATAATATACCACCAATCTTGATAATTAAATTTAGCTTGGTAATAAATCTCACTACCCGTTTTAGTGTAACCTTTCGTTAGGATAAGGGGATGATTATTTACGAAAGAAGATTCTTTATTAACCGAAGAAGCGATATTAAAATCAAAGGTCAGACAACCAAGAGATGTACCCTCCAGTTCTTCACTAGAAATGGTAATACTTAATTCAATAAAGTTAAAAAAACCATTATTAATAAGTTGATAAATTTTCATTTGTGGTTTTAAAGTATCTATCACCTGTCCTTTTATAAAACCTTCTGACTTGCTTCTATAATTATACAATAAGCGATTAAATTCTTTGATTTCTTCTTCACTTAAAGATTCTTCAAAACGGGTGCTTGTATCTATCATTCCTGTATTTTCTAAAGGCACGCCTCCCTCATTCCAAATAATTTTATCCACGAAGCAATTTTTTTCTACTTTACAGAAAAGTAATAAACCCATTACAAAAACAATAAGACCCCCACTTATCATAGCTTTATAAAGACCCTCTTTTTGTCTTTTTTTCTGCATAATAATTTGATAATTTTCCCTTTGCGAATTTCTCATTGTAAAACTCCTTTCAGTTCTTTAAGGGTTCTATAAATATCATTCTTTACTTTTGCTAAAGAGACATTTAACGCCCAAGAAATTTGTTCTAAACTAAGACCATAATAGTAAAGATAAAACGCTTTTTGAACGAGATTATCCTTCGTTTTTAAATAATCATAAATCTTTTCCAAATCCATTTTCAGAAGCACCTCGTTATAAGTAGAATTATCCTTATCACTTAATTGTTCATTAAGAGGTAAAACATCTTTCATCTTAAATTCTTTTTTAATTAAGTTCCACCCTATTTTATAAAGATAGGCCTCTTTATCGATAATTTTCTTCTTTTTCAAAATTTTAAACATTTTCAAATAAGCCTCTTGTAAAATATCATCGGCATGAGACATATTAGGACTATTTAAAATAATAAAGCGACAAAATTTCAAATAGGTTTGTTCATAAAATTCATTAAATTCTTGCATTTTTCTCACCCTTCACTAAATAAGAGTCTTATTATTAAAAAAAGTTTCAAACTTTTGTAAGAAACTCTTTAATATTTAGTTTTCTATAGCATTTAAAATATGGAAATCGCCATTTTATTGTAAGAAACTACTAATATGAACCGTACTAAAAGAAGAATTTTCCATAATATGATTTAAAACTTCGACCGTATCATCAATCATCACAAAATATTTATCTTCTAAATCAGGATGACTTTCTTTAATCTTTTGCATGACATCTAATTTTTCATCATTATTATAAACAAGATAAACATGACTTGGTAAGATGCCATAATGTTTTTCTAAGAAAGACTTTTTTTGTTCATGTTCTACTTCATTATAAACACGTGTCGCGACATAAACATTGTCCTTATTCCTTTCTTTGACAAAAGTTTGCATACTCAAAATAGGTCGTATTTCTTCATAAAAATCATGTGTTTGCAAAGCTTGCTGCCACTTTTCATCATCATAAAAATAATGGTTGTACTCTCCTAGTTCTAGTCTGGCTAAAACACCATCCACATCAAAAACATAAATTGTTTTAGGATTATTAAATAATTCATTAATTTTACTTTCTACCATTTTTATCACCTAATCTCTATATTATCATCTTTGGAGTATAATTTAAACATTAAAAAAGCAAACTTTAAAAAGAATGCTTTATAACCAAACACCATAAGTAATGGCAGCCATGGCAAGAATTAAACCAACAACATAAAAGGCTTTAACAATATCATTTTCACTATAACCCAGTTGTTCAAAATGATGATGTAAAGGGGCCATTTTGAAAACTTTTTTATGGAATTTACGAATCGCGATAATTTGAATCATGGAAGATAATGTTTCAACCACAAAAACTCCACCGATTAAAGCTAGGGATAATTCATGTCTCGTAATAATGGCAACGGTTGCCATCGCTGCCCCTAAAGAAAGACTTCCAAGGTCTCCCATGAAGACTTTGGCTGGATTGGAATTAAAGAGTAAAAATCCTAATAAGGCTCCAACTAAGACAAAACAGAAAATAGCCACTTCCTGATACCCTTCCATCCAAGTCGTGTTCCAAGTAATAATACCAAAAGCCACAAAAGCAATCATAGACAATCCGCCACAAAGGCCATCTAAGCCATCTGTAATATTAACAGCATTACTCGTTCCAACAAGTAAAAATAAAATAAAGAGGCCAAAAGTCCAACCCATTGGTAAAACAAGATTTAAAGAAGATATCTTAAGAACGGGTTCTCCACCATTTTTCATAAAAATATAGAAAAAGATTAAGGCTATAACCATTTGAATTAAAAATTTCGTTGAAATACGTAAACCTTGATTGTTATTATATTTTACTTTTAACCAGTCATCCATAAAACCTAGAAAGGCATAAGCTAAAAAAACAAAAAGTAAAATAATTAAATTATGATTTAGCTCGATACTTCCTCTTAAATAAAGCAAAAACAAAGTCACCAAAACAGGGATAATAAAAATAATTCCTCCCATAGTTGGGGTACCTTCTTTTTTTAAATGTCTTTCTCCTATCACATGACTAACATGTTGTCGGAAATTCACTTTCTTTAATAAAGGAATGACTATAATGCCAGTGATAATTGCAAAAATAAAACCAAGCATCATAGCTAAAGCTGTTTTAGCAAGAATAAGCATATTTTTCACCCACCTATCCCCATTATACACTATATTTGAAATGCCTGTCTTTTTTTGTCATTTAATTGACACAATTAGACATTTATCCAAGCATAAGTTGTACAGTTCCCCCTTCTTTAACATACGAGTTTCCTGAAGGACTTTGATAAATAATACTTTCTCCTTCACCGGAGTATTCAAGTTGATATCCTTTTAAGATTTTCTTGGCCTCTTCCACAGTCATGCCCGTGACATCCGAAATTTTTTGATATTTCACATCATTCCAATTATATTCACGGGGCATCGCCTCTTCCGAACTTTCTATATCTAAAACGGAAATAGCCGTTTCTAAAATAGATTTGGCGATAGGAGCTGCGACAACCCCTCCATACTGAGTCACACCTTTTGGATTATCAATAGAAACATAAACAACGATTTTAGGATTATCCGCGGGCATAAAACCAATAAAAGACAAAATATAATTACCGTCTAGATAGTGGCCATTTTCTACTTTTTGAGCAGTTCCAGTCTTACCACCAACCCGATAATTTTCAATATAGGCATTTCTTCCCGAACCATTGGCCACGACACTTTCTAAAGCGAATCGTGCAAGTTTACTCGTTTCTTCACTTATCACGTTTTTTCTAATAACGGGGGCATTTAATTTTATAACGGATTTAGTCTCAGGCTCTTCTAAGCTTTTCACCACATAAGGTTTTAGAAGAAGACCATTATTCACCACTGCTGAAACCGCAGTAATCTGCTGAATAGGCGTGACACTTATGCCTTGGCCAAAACTGGTCGTGGCAAGTTCGACTGGACCCATTCTATTTGGATTAAACAAAATGCCACTTGATTCGCCATTTAAATCAATACCCGTTTTTTCACCAAAGCCAAACGCCTTAATATAGCTCATTAATTTTTGCACACCAAGCTTATTTCCTAAAGAAACAAAGCCAGGGTTACAACTATTTTCGACCACATTTAAATACGTCTGGGCTCCATGACCGCCACTTTTCCAACAATGAATCGTGGCCCCATCTATAGAAACCGAACCCGAATCAAAATAGGTGTCTTCAAATAAATTGACGGTTTTTTCTTCTAAAGAAGACGCAAGGGTCATGATTTTAAAAGTAGAACCTGGTTCATAAGTCATCCAAATCGGCAAATTACGATTTATCGTCTCGGTATCATAATTTTGGTAGTTGTTAGGATTAAAATTAGGTCGCGAAGCCATTGCTAAAACTTCTCCTGTTGTTGGGTCCATTGCAAGTGCAAGTGCATGCTCTGGATTATATTTCATCACCGCGTTATCCAGTTCTCTTTCTAAAGCCAGTTGTAAATCCAAATCAATGGTAAGCGTCATATTCACACCATTTTGAGGTTCTTCGTAAACTTCTGATAATTCTAGACGATTTCCTTTACCGTCTGAAAAGTATTTTATCGCCCCATTTTCACCTGTCAAATATTTATCATAAGTAAGTTCAAGTCCAGATAAACCTTGATTGTCGATTCCCACATAGCCTAAAACATGAGATAATAAAGAACCATAAGGATAATATCTTTTACTTTCTTTAACAAGATAAACACCATCTAAATGAAGTGATTCTATTTGCGATGCCACATCATAAGAAAGCTGCCTTCCTTCGGGATGAACACGTTCAATACTTGTTTTTTTTGTGACATGATAAAGCATATCATCATAGTCACTATTTAAAATATTGCTTAATTTCATCGCCACTTCTTCCGCATTCTTTATTTGATTAGGAATTAAAACAAGAGACGTAGTCGTTAAATTAGTAGCTAAGACACGTCCTTTACGGTCAAAAATTTCACCACGGTCGGCCCCAATAGGAAGTTTACGACTCCAAAGACTTTCGGCTAAGGTGCTTAGTTTATCATAGGAAAAAACTTGAATGTAAAATACTCTTAACGTAATAATAATAGCAAGACATAAAACAAGTAAAAAAAAGAAACGTATTCGGGTATGAATGTCTGAAAAAAACATAAAATCACCTACTTAATTTTATGTTTTATATCTTTTTTTATATTAAAATTTTACTGTTTTTGTAAGACAAAATGGCTTATCTTCTTTATAATTTTTTAAATATTGTTTTAAAAAATAGATTTTATCAATATCATCTTCAAAAAGTAAATCACAAATTTCCAAGGCTTTTTTTAAGTGAATATATTTATAAAAAAGCATTTTCCCATCCGTGACAGGATTTTCTTTAAGAAGATAATAATATTTTAGCCAATTATCTTGACTATTTTGGGATAATAATAAAAGCTTTACTCCAACATTAATATTGTTTTGCCATACTCCCTCTTCCCTAGTGCCATTAGGGCCACGAAATTCAATGGTATTGCGATAAAGCATTTCATCTAAATAAGAAAAATTGGTATGAAAAAAACTGACTGCATTTGAGCAAGTAAGAGGCATAATATTACGAATTTTACATGGACTTTCCATATTTTTAATTTCTTCTATATTTTCACAGATAAGAGCCGCTAAAGGATACGCATAAGTCTTTGCTGTCACACGTGGAACTAACCGTTCTCCATAGAAAAAACGAGAAAGAACATCTTCGTAGTAAGCATACATAAAAAGAAAATTTTTCCATGAAGAAACATCTTTACCTAAAATTTGTGTTCCAACGTGAAAATGAGCTCCAGCATTGTGGTAAAATTCCGCTCTTTCTTTTTTTAATTCTTCCATAACTCTTTTTAATTCCTGCCATGATTCTTTCGTATTATAAAAAATAGGCGAATTAATTTCTAAACCACGATTTAGAGAATGATCATTTTTTAATAACCACTGAGGATAATTTTTCAAAAACTCAGTTATGCGTTTTTTTGGGGCTTTTTCAAACTCAATTTCTATGCCAAGTGAAATAGTCTCGGCAGAAAAATTCAAGTTATCACGATATAAAAAAGGGGTTTTTAAAACGTCTTGTAAGGCCTCTTTTAAATCACTAGAACTTAATTTAGAAAACTCTATCATAAAATCACCCTTATCATTTTTTTTCATCATCTTTTTGTAGAAGACGCAAATTATCTTTTTTTAGTTTTAAAAGTTCTGTTACATAGTCCACGTCATATTGATAAAACTCTCTATCTTCCACAAAGTCTAATTGACTTTCTACAAAATATAAAAAATCACCACTTTGAAAATGTTTCATTAAAACGACTAAGTGAAATACTGAAACAGAATATAGGAACGTCCAAAAAGTATTTTCGCCAAAAGATTCATAGCATCCTTCATAATTTGAAAATAAAAAGTCTAAAATAGGATTCATAAAAGGTCCCAGATAACTACCACTTCTTTTATCCATAATAAAAGGGGTGATGCCCATATGCTCTTGAAAAAAAAATAAAGTAATTAAAGAAATTGCCTGTGGAAAAAACGTATACATTTTTTTCATTAGAACGAGTGTCTTTTTTTGAATTAGAAGCCAAACCTTATCTAAATTCTTGTTTTCTTTTAAAAAGGTTAATTTTTCTATATCTTGATTAATTTTTTTTAGCCACTCTTCTGTCGTCATTTGAAACGTCCTTTCCAAACATTAACGTATACTCTACTTCAAAATAAAAAAATAAGCAATCATTTTTGCTTTAAGCTCTGAAAAAAATTGTAAATTAAAATACAAAGTAAAGAGCCTGAATAGTCTAGTAAAACATCTAAAAAGGACGGTCCACGATTGGGAACAAATAGTTGATGAATCTCATCACTTGACGCATACAAAAAGCAAAAGAGCATAACACTCAAAATTTCTTTGCCTCTAATATCACCATATTGTCTGAATAAGTAAATAAGAGAAAAGCTTAAAATGAAATATTCTGAAAAATGAGCCAGTTTTCGTAATAAAGAAGTAAATATTTCTTTATGACTCGGTGATATATTTTTAAAAACGCATTCTAAAACCCCTGTTGATAAGTGAGAACTTTCACTACCGGTTTGACTTGAAAAATAAAAGATTAAGATTAGCCAAAAAATAAAGAAAAACCAGGCCATTGCTTTTTTGTATTTCATAGGATAACTTCTTTCTAAAACAGATAGATTATATCGAAAGATAAATAAGAAAGTCAATAATTCTGCTTAAAAATCATGTTCTAAAAAACTATAATAACTATTTTGGCCAATTATAACGTGATCTATCAATGGAATCGATAAAAGTTCCCCCGCCTCTTTTAATTTTTGCGTAAATTTTTTATCTTCCAAACTAGGCTCCACATTACCACTAGGATGATTATGAATAGCAAGGATTTTAACCGCATTGTTTAAAATAGCCTCTTTAAAAACATCCCGTGGATGAACAATGCTTTGATTGGCCGTTCCCATAAAAATAACTTTCTCTTTCAAAACCTCATTTTTGCTATTCAAAAATAAAGTTAAAAATTTTTCTTGGGCCTCATAATAAAAATAATGCCGATAATAACGATAAACATCGGCTGTTTCCTTAATTTTCTTTGTTTCAAAAGCGATAGGTTCACTAAGACGGCTACCCAGTTCAATCGCTGCCATTAGACTAATAGCCTTCGTCTTTCCAATACCTTTTAAACGTGTTAAATTCGTCAAGCGTAAATTTCTTAGCCCATCAAGATGGCCAACTTCATTATATAAACGAACACTTAAATCTTTAGCAGACTCTTCTTTCGTGCCTGTTTTAATAATGATAGCAATAAGTTCTGGAATGGTTAACGTCTCCACACCATAACAGATAGCTTTTTCACGTGGTTTTTCTTCATTAGGCAATTCTTTAATTTTAAGACTCATCTTTCATCACAACCTTTAATAACTTTTCATTTACTTTTTTCAAGCTATCTTCGTCCTTTATCTTTTCCAACAAAAGGACATATTTATCATAAGTATCTTCATCATATAAAATATTCATTTGTTTTTTATAATACGGGATATCTTTAGTTTTCAAACATTCTTCCATAAAAGAAAGATTTTCCACCTCTTTCGAAATACCCGCCAAAACATAATAATTATCGCCTTTTTTATAAATGACAGAACCCTCTAATTCTCCCTTTTTCTCTAAAGCATTATCATAATTTTTATAAACACCAAGTTGCAAAACATACATGTTCGTTTTAGTTATCTTTGTTCCTTTTTTTAAAGACAATGCAGGAATAGAAAGAATGGCCCCTACCAAAATAGCTAAAAATAAAATCATTAATTTCTTTTTCATAGCGCCTCTTTTTAAAGATAACATACTATAAAAACTTTTTTTGTCGAACAAAGGAAACAATTTAAAATTATTTATTTTTGAAAAAAATAGACCTCTTCAAAAGTCTATTTTCAATGATTACATATTATTTTTAAGGTTTAAAATTTCTTCTTTACTTAGTTTGGACGCTATCATTATTGTTTCTAGTGGAATATTTAACTTTAAAAGATCTTTAGCCACTTCAATGTTTCGTTCTTTTTTACCTTCTTCTTTGCCTTCAGACTTACCAATATCTAAAGCCTCTTTAAGTTCAGTCATCCGGCACTTTTCTTCATCTTCTTCTTTGGTCATATAACTAAAGAATTCTGGGTCTTCATTTACTTTTTTAACTTCATTCATAAA
>CAKOOQ010000011.1 GCA_934098555.1 uncultured Bacilli bacterium | reverse complement strand
TCTTTTCACCACCAGAACCCATTATAAAGAAAAACAGTTCTAAATGCAAGAACCGTTTCAAAAATAGCCTAAAACATAAGGATTTTCATCTGTACCTTCTCCTGATAAAATAGATACATCTGATTTTAGGTAAACAGAAGGACGAACCACAACCGAAGTAGCTGCACTCACATGTCCAATGGAGTGAACGCTGAACACATAATTAGCACGCGAAGAGTCCGCATAAGGAGAAATGCTCCACTGCGTACTGATTGGATTATAAAGCCAATCATATCTTCGACAGCCAAGAACAGAATCATTAACCCAGTTATATAATTCTTTATTTAAACAACTTGTTCGATTACTTGTACTTCCTCCAATGGTCGCATAGCCAAAATCACTCGGATACATTAAACCTACTTTGCCTGTCCAGGTTGTCGTTCTTGCTACTGTATCATTACAATAGCTTCCTGATGTACATATTTTTCCTGTATTGCTACTTCTTTCGTAACTATAAAAATGCCTAGCTAGACCATTAGACGCTGAAGTATAATCATTTGAGCCATTACTTCCGGTATTCCATACAGCATCCCCTATTAAGACTTTTAAATTTTCCTTTAAGCCACTGCTTGTAAAATCGCAGGCTGTTGTGGCATTATTTTCACCAGAATAGCAGTTTCCTGAACTGCTATTCCAGTACAAAGAACCCCCAACACTTTCATTTTCATAACCTGGATTTAATAGTTTCATCATGTCGGATTGGCTCCATTCATTGACACCATAACCACCATTTACTGATGAATCTGAAGTATCCCAGGAATAATCGCCTATTGAATAGCGCTGGATTAATTTTATCCTTGATTCCTTTTTGCCTGTACCATCATCTATATTATTCATAACACCTATGATTTTCCAATATTCATCATCTATTTTCACATTGTTGCAAGGACTATAACCAACGTATCTCAAATTATTATCAGTGGTGCCATCGTAGGCTAAAGTATACGAACAACTATCACTTGCTTTATTCGGAACCGTATAAACATCTGTTGAAGATTTGTTTGCTCCACTTACTAATGATGATATTGTTTCAGTTGCCGTTGGCATCGTTTCTATATAACTTGTTGTCACAACCACTTTGGAACTAAATTTAGCATTTTGTACTCCTTCGGTATTCATATCTACATTTTCGCCTAACCATAATCTTAATGTATATTTTTTAGATTCTTTAGCTCCTAAATATCCTGTTGTTAGATTAAAAGATGTTTTAGCATTATCCAAAGTTTTTGTTATGGTTTGATAACCTGATAATAAACCGGTCGTTATTTCCGTCTCATCATCACCTATTTTTGACGATATCATAGCTACAACAGCGTCATTATTTGTTAACGTTGTTGTATTTAAGACTTCTAAGTTAACATTAAAAGATGCATAAGAATCACAAGCATTGGTTATTGTGAATTCATATGGAGTTAACTTCATAGCTTCATCATACAATATCGGATAAGCTTTTTGCAAGCTAATATTGTTTTTATCCGTGAAGGTAATATTAAAACAAGATGAAACGATATCATTTTGCCCAGTTTGAGTTAAGTTTAAGACCCATAAGGCATAAGATACCCCTATAATAGCTACGATTCCTATTAACATAACAATTGTAATTAAAATATTTCTTTTCTTTTTAGCCATAATTGGAACAACTCCTTTTCTCTTTAATATGTAACAGTTTGTTTTGCTTTAAACTCTTTTTACTTATGACATAAAACGTTATAGCATTTCAACACCATTTAGTTACAAATTTGGTGAGTATTCAAAAAAATCACCATAGTCTTCCTATGATGATTATAGCAGATACCCCCCCCCCGAACGTCAAGAGGCTTTTTAGAAAATTTGTTGTAGAATGACGAATCTCCTGCACTGTAAAACTAAATTCCACCTCTAAAATTTAAGGAATGGAATTTACTTTTGCTACTCATCCTTCATAATTTAACATTATTTGTAATATTAACATATAAGGAAATCCCAATTAATAATTGAATGAGCATGATTCCAAGTACACTTAACAGCTCACTAAATATAAGTCTTTTTTATATTTATCCTTGAATCAAATACAAATACTTACCTTCAACAAGTAAATATAAATAATCTCCTGCACTTATAAAGCTACGTTCTGTACATAATTTACCACTATGATAATTGTTTGCACAGTTATCACTATAGGATTTTGATGAACAACTAACAGTTGGAATTTTTAAGGTTTTAGAGTCAGTTATTATAGTATTATTAGTATAGGTATAAAAATAAATCGTATCATTTTCCATGATTACAAATCGATTACTACTTAAACGACCAATAGGGCCTGTTTTTTGGACCTTCGTATTTGTTCCAACTATGGTTGTATAACCAAAATTATATTTCGTGCCATTTATAGTTGGATCTTGCAAACCTCTAGATGTATATACACTTCTTGTAGGATATAATAGACAAACGCCCGGTGTTATTCCTACTGTCACATATGATAAACTTTCTGTTGTCTTAAATTCTGCTAAATATGGACAACCATAACGATTGGCTACATCCGAACTTGGTTCTGGGTAGCACACACTATCAACATGATGATTTTTTCCAGATGATACATTAATTGAATTCCCACCACCCCAACTTATAGTATCAATATTGTGATAATCTTTGCCTCCACAATTTTTCACAAAAAAGCCATTACATGTCCGACCATTACATGCTATATCGCTTGGACTATAATCACAGTAAGCACCATAATCTTGTGTTTTTGAGGCAATGACTTTAATAGAGTTGCCAGATATTTCAACAACACTATAAGTCAAGCCACTTGCCCATTGACGACCGTTCGATTTTTTATATTTCAAAACACTTGATCCAATAATCATAATGTGACTATCATCTATACGAGTCGCATAAACGCCACCATATCCAGAACCTTTTTCCCCTGTTAAAACTTTGGTTTCTGTTCCTAAAGAAATGGAGCCATCTGTATTTACATTTATAATTCGAATCGTAGTATAAGATTCAAAATAATCTCCAGCATTAGAAAGGTTTTTAGGACTATATCCCGTTACAATAAGCATCTGTTTACTATTTAGGGGAATAATTTTCGTGTATTGGTCAAAAGTATGTTTAAGACTGTAAGATGGACCACAGTTAACAGATTGATAAACTTCTTTGGAAACATTTCCAGCTTTATCTTTCGTTCTTACATAAAAAGTATGTATGCCAACAGTCAAATTTGTATATGTATATTTACTTGATGAACTAGAAATCCATGAGCCATTATCTAATTTATACTCGTAACTTAAAACACCGCTTAAATTATCTTTTGCATTGTTAGCCGATACGGTTACATTACTGTTTGAAACACTGACACTTATAGATACCGTTGGTGCCGTGTTATCGGCATAGTAGTTTCTACTACATACGGTACTTGACGTATTGCCGGCATTGTCGGTAACATTCAGACAAACTTTTTGATTAGAAGCATTTGTAATACCGACATTTATTTTATTGTTTGAAATAGAAACATTTGTATTTGGAGTACAATTATACGTATTTTTACAGTATTTGGCACTTGAAAGACCACTTATTGTATCTCCTAAGTTGCCTGTAATACTGGCGGTTTTCACCCAGCCATTGGAACCTGCCGTACTACTTTCTGATAAACTAATCGTTGGATTTATACCATCAACATTGTAAGCATCCGAACAAACCTTGTCAGTCGAGTTTCCGGCTTTATCGGTTACGATGGTACAAACTTTACGATTTTTACCATTATTTAACTTGACATTAAAACTTCCTGTGGCATTTGTTGTAGGATTACAATCGTTTTCACCTTCACAATATTTGATAGAAGAAATACCACTTAAGGCATCCGAAACATTGGCTTTTAAAGTGATGTTTTTATAATAACCATTGGAACCAGCTGTTTGACTAGCTACACTATAACGAATGGTTGGTTTATCTTTATCAATCATGACATTGCTTGTCACTTCATTACTTTTATTACCCGCTTTGTCATAACAGGTAAAACGAACTATCTTTTTTTGATTGCCTGCAAATACTGGCATATACGTAAATCCTTTGGCCTCATAAGTTTTATTATAACGTTCGTAACTGCCATTATCTATTTTTGTGGCACAAAAATCTAAATTATCAATCGTCCAATTGACACCTAACGTTACATCATTACTGGTCCAAGCATTACCAGAACTATTGGTAACATTTATTGTAAAACCAGAAGTCGTTACTTTTTCGACATGAATTTTACTATTATCATTTAAATCGGACATATTACCCGCTTTATCTTTAACACATAAATAGTAATCACCATTATCTAAATATAGAGTTTGATTTGTTTTCAAAGTTTCTTTTTTATTGCTTTCGTATTCGGCTGAATCACAGGTTGAGGTGGCATTGACATAAGAAAATTCTTTAATACCACTCCCTTCATAATCGGTTAAATCAATATCCACTTTTCTTAATTCACTTGTGTAATTATCGTTATTCAAATTGACTCTTAAAACCCCCGGTTTTTGATTATCAATTAAGGTATTATAGTCATAGGATTGTGTGGTTAATTGATCATTAATCTTTAATGTGACATTTAAACGAACGGTTAGGGTTTTGATTTCTTCGGCACTTACCGTATACACACAAGTCCCGTCTAAAAACTCTTCTTTCGTACAGGTTTTATCGCCATCTCCACTCCACGTAAGACTTTCTAAACTATCCATATCTTCTGCTTTTTTAAATTGAAATTGAAAAGTCTCAAAAGATGTTTTTACCCAAGAAGAACGGGCTACTTCATTGTTATTTTCATCAAAAGCCGTGATATAACCCTTACCATAACGATTATTTAATTCTTCACCACTTAAGCATTCATTATTTTCGATATAATGGGCTTTATAAGCATTATCTTCATAGTTAACTTCGATAATATCACAGTTCATCTTTCGATTACTTCTAGGATCCATTAAATTACCATTTTCACTATCGGCACTCACAAGACCTTCTTTAATAAGAGTATCAACATCCATGACAAAGACATTGGATGATTCCGAATAATTTTCAGCTTTAGCCAAAAGTTCGGTTACTTTTGATATATATAAATTTTCTTTTGTTTTGTTATTTATATAGGTATATGTGGGAATACCTATTAAAAGTATCACGCTCATTATACTTATGACAGCTATTAACTCGACTAATGTAAAACCCTTTTTCATAATAGTCTTCTTTCTATTTGTACATATCATAACGAGAATAAAATTGATAACCATAGGCATTATTAAATCCTGGAGGTGTAATAATAGTACTTCTAACAATACCTGTTTTCGTATTATAGTATCCCTTTGCGACTCCGAAATGTAAGTGAGCACCCGTTGTACAATAATCATACCCGCCATAAGAAGAGGAAGTAGAACCGCCTCCTACCCATCCTAAAATGGTATTTTGGGTGACAACATCTCCAACATTTACATTAAAGTTAAGTAAATGATAATAGTAAGTTGTAAATTGTTCTCCGTTAACATTAACGTTTATATAAAGCATATTACCACCACAAGAAGAACGATATACCTTAGCTACAACAATACCAGATGCAGCAGCATAAATAGGAGTTCCTTCACTATTTCCCCCGATATCCATACCGTTATGAAAAGAGTATAAAGCACCTGTTACAGGATGAACACGATATCCCCAAGAACTCGTGACAAAACCATAAGTTAAAGGTTTCATCCAACCACCATTTAAAGGCATACTGGTACAACTAGAAAGTTTGACATCATTGGTTGTCTTACCAATCGTTTTACTACACATTTGTTCATACATTTCTAGCTCTTTCTTAGCTACATTTACTTTATCGTCAATACCTAAACTAAAGGCATCATATTCTTTAATATCATCATATCTCTTTTTTAATTCTTGTTCATAAGTTGCAATATTTTTAGTAAGTTCTTCTTGTTTTTCTTTTAGCTCTTTTTTCAAAGCTTCATTATCCGCAATTTCTTGTTCCAACTTTTTCATCACATCTTGCATATAAGAAGACATCTGTTCTAAAGCTGCAATACGGGTAACAAAATCTGTTACAGTAGAAGCTCCACTTGCATATTCTAAATAAGCATTTTGGCTTCTAAGTTGTTGCAGAGTTACTAAAACTTTATTCACATTATCTGTCATTGTATTTATTTTGACATTGGATTCTTCAATTTCTTGATTAGCTTTTTCAATAGCTTCTTCAGAAAGAGAAATAGCCTCTTGAGCATCTTTGATTGCTTGTTCTTTCTGTTTGATTTCAGCTTTAGCTTCTTCTGTTTTACGATTGTTCTCAGCCTGTTCTTCGACAAGTTCATTATATGTACTTCGTAAATCACCAAGTGTTTCAGGACTTGCGTTTACCTGTACAAGACAAATGGAAAATAAAAGTAAGCAAAATATAATTTTCTTCAAACGAACATCACCCATATTCTTAAATTGATTGTATCAAAAATTACTTTTAAAGTCTATCAGAATTGTGGATAACTTTATGTTGACCTTGTCAAGAGTGGTGTGTAAATTTTTATAATTTTTTAAATTGTCAAAGAGCATGAACTATGTTTGTTTAAAGATTTATTAGCCAATTTGGTAAGGATTTTCAAGGGTTCCTTCTCCTCCTAAAATCGACGTAGAGGGTATCAGATATACCGAAGGCCGCACCGCAGACTGATTGTCCGCAAAGACACCATTGACAATGCTAGCCAAGTTGCTGCTGACATGGCCCTCGTTGCTGATAACGAACACAGCGATAGCGCCCGAAGAGTCCGCGACTGGAGAAATAGTCCATTGCCAATTGCTTGAGTTATAAAGCCAATCATTATTTTTACAATCACTGAAAGAACTACTATTCCAGTTGCTTAATTCCTTGCCTAAACAACTTGTTCGGTTACTTGTACTTCCTCCACTGGTTGCATAGCCATAATCACTTGGATACATTAAACCTATTTTGCCATTCCATGTCGTTGTTCTTTTTACCGTATCAGTACAATATGTGCCTGACGTACATATTTTTCCATTATTGCTGCTTCTTTCGTAACTATAGAAATGACTGGTTAGGCCATTACTGGCTGAATCTGACCTGTTTGTTCCATTACTTCCTGTATTCCATAAAGTGTTTCCTACTAAATTTTTTAAATTTGCTTTTATGCCAGTTGTAGTAAAATCACAAGCTTTTGTGGCATTTTTTTCAGCATAATAGCAGTTTCCTGAACTATTATTATAGTACAACGAGCCTCCAACACTTTCACTTTCATAGCCTGGATTTAAAAGTTTCATTAAATCAGCTTGACTCCATTCATTGACACCAAAACTACCATTTACGGATGATTCTGAAGAGTCCCATGAATAGGTTCCTATTGCTTCATTTCTTATTAATTTTATTCTTGTTTCTTTTTTGCCTGTTCCATCATCTATATTATTCATAAGACCTATAATACGCCAGATTTCATTATCTATTTTAACATAGTTACAAGGATTAGAACCAACATATCTTAAATTGTTATCACTTGTTCCATCATAGGCTAAAGTATACGTACAACTATCTCCTTCTTTATCTGGTACTGTATAGACATCTGTAGAGGTGGAATCTGCATTATTTTTTACATAAGTTAGCACGTCTAAAATTTTCTCTTTAAAATATAAAGTACATTTTGTTCTGGTAGTACTGTCTTTCGTATAAGCACTATAATTCAATATGGCACTCCAATTATTATCATCCCATGTAATTGTTACACCACTGTTACAACTCGATTTTGTTTTATCTAAAGTAAGTCCAGAATCTTTGTTAGGAAAATCTCTTGTAATTACATCATTCACATAGTAGGCAAAATAAATGTCACCTGGGTCTTCGACAGTTCCATTAATAATATTAAAATCTTTCTTTTCTTCATAGAAAGCAAAAGAGGTATAAAAAATAATACCTGTTAAAATAAATGTTATAAAAGCACTTATAGCAATGGGTATTATCCTTTTTTTATTCTTTTTTAATTTTTCTAATTTCATCATAATCACCCTAGTCTCTCATAATAATGATAACATAACCCCCCCCCCGAGTGTCAAGACACTTGGAAAAAATCTAAGGTCCTTGTAACTAGACAGATAGGTATTACATCTTAAGTTATTATACCTATCTTATATAAAGTGACGAAGCATCTAGCTACATATTAAATATACTATAAAAGAAGGAAAAACAGTTAACCACGCATGATTAACTGTATCTTTTATATATTTTCATCTTTTAACGCTTCTAAGATATTTTCTTTCTTTATTTTTTTAGCCGAATAAAGAGTGGTTATTATAATGAGAAGGAAAACACCAAAGATGGCCCCAAGTAAAGCTTTGTAAGGAATAACAAGATGGCCAAATTCATAAATTCCCCCCATACTTAAATTGATAAGAATAATCATTACAAAAGATACGGGTAAAGAATAGAAAAGAGATTTGAAACCAAAGAAGAAACTTTCAAAGAAGAGCATACGGTTAAATCCTTTTGGACTTAAACCGACACTGCGTAACATAGCAAATTCTTTTTTTCTTAAATGGATACTGGTATAAATCGTATTAAAGACACTTGTAACTCCTATTAAGGTAACTAGACTAATGAAACCATAGAATAAAATCTTTAAAGCTAAAACCACATTATTGGTTTGTTTTAATTCTATTTTAGGCGCATAAAAACTGATATCATTGTCGCTTTTATAGACATCCACAAGTTCATTATAAAGTTTTTCATAATCCTCACTAAAAGCATAAAGAACATTCATTTTTCTTTCACTTTCATTTTTTAGAAAGCTTTCTTTATACATGCTTTCACTCATAACGATTAAAGGGGTTGGCATTCTAAAGGAAGATAATAACTCATCGTTTTCGGTCGTCATAGCAAGAGATAAATTATTGCATTTTTTTTCTTCACCATCACAAACTTTTAAAGAAGATAAATTATGATTAAATACTTTCGTTTGATAACTTTTTCGGTTGTTATTATTATATTCTGTATAAGAAACTTGATTATAGAAAAAAGGTATTTGAGAAGAAAGATGTAAATTTTCAGTTAAATTTTTAAAACTCGTATCATCAAAGACATAAAGTAAAGCAGAAATACTTTTGGCATCACCTAAATAATTTAAATAATTTTCATTAATATTTTTAACATCACTATCTTTTACATAAATAGAAGACATCTTAGTCTTATAGCTTTTTTGAATTAAAGGATTTTCCCTTATTTTATCTAATTTAGAAGTATCTTCGGAATAAACATACAAATCATATTTTGGTAAGTCTTCTAAATTAATAGCTGTAAGCATGACTTTTAAATACGTACTAAAAGAAATAAATAAGACAATACTCATAAATAAACTGAGTAAAGTAATACGATATTTTCGTTTATTTCGTTTGATATTTTTTAAGGCGATTTCGCCTTCCATACCAAAGAATTTAAATATCCAAGCGGGTGTTTTAAATTTTCTTTTAGGTATTTTTATCTCGTCATTTTCTCTTATAAGAGATAAAGCACTTACTTTACTCGCTTTTCTAGCGGGAATATAAGCAGAGATAAAAATGGTTAAGACCATAAAAATCAAAGGAATAATCACGTATAAAAGATTCACTGTAAAGGTGATATTTAAATCTAAAATGCCTTTTAAGAGATGATCTAAAATTAAAACCACAATATAGATACCAAGGAAGGATCCTAAAAGACCAAGGATAATACCAATAAGACCAACCACAAAGGCTTCAAAAAAGACGGTATAACGAATTTGTTTGGGCGTAGCGCCAAGACTGGAATAAAGGCCAAACGATTTTTTTCTTTCCATCATGCTTATCGCGAAAGAATTATAAATAACGACAATAGAGCCGAAACTTAAAAGCGATAACACAATAACTAAGATAAAGATAATAGAGGTGTTGATATTATTATAACGACTGATACCATAGTAATATAAAAGAGTATCATTTGTCGAACATGTCGCTTCTTTTAAGGAAGAACAAATATCATCGGTATACGTAAATGTTTTCTTAACATTTTTATAAGTCACATAAGCATCATAACGAATGATATCACTACTATGATAGGTATAAGCCATATAGCCTGGAGCTGAATAGGGTTCAAAGGTACTTCGGTTATAAAAACCTACTATTTTATATGTTTTCTTTTTTTTAGGTATAAATGACTCTCTAATAAATTCATCTCCTAAAGAGACTTCATACGTCACATCTAAACCAATATTGTTGTCGGTAACTTCTTCATCATCAATGAGACGAACCCCGACATCTAAAGTAATCGTGTCTCCTAGTTTATATTTATTCGTATTTGCTAAATGATTAGGAAGGATAATTTCATTATCATTTGTAGGTAAATGCCCACTCGTTAAGGTTTCATAATTTAAAAGAGTATCATTTCCTGAAACAATATAAAGATAAGGTTTATAAAAATTATCGGAGTCTATCTTCGCATAACCTAATATGCCATAACCGTATGTCTTATCCACATTAATATTTTCTTCTACTCGTTCATATTCTTTGGCATCCAGATTTCTAAAATTAGCAAAAGAAGGTCCTGAATAATGAATCACATCTTCTTTTAAAGCATTTAAAAAAGTAGAAGTTAAAAGACCTAAACCAACCATTAAAGCCGTAGATAAAACAATCCCAATAATGGTAACTAATGTCCTTTTCTTATTCATTAAAAGATGTTTAAGAGTTAAACGATTTAATATTTTCATATTTCTCTTAACCTTTCATCTTTGGTAATTTGACCATCTTCAATGGATATAATTCGTTTGGCATGCATAGCTAAATCTTCATCATGCGTAATCATGATAATCGTTTGACCGTATTTTTGATTTGATATTTCCAAAAGTTCCATAATTTCTTCACTAGCTTTCGAATCCAAATTACCAGTTGGTTCATCGGCCAAAAGTAAAGAGGGATGATAAATCAAGGCCCTTCCAATACTGACTCTTTGTTGTTGACCTCCCGATAACTCATTAGGTAAATGATTTACTCGGTTTTCTAAACCTAACACATGAATAAGCTCCTCTAAGTAAGCTTCATCTGGTTTTTTACCATCCAGCATAACAGGTAAAGAAATATTTTCTTTAACATTTAAAATTGGAATTAAATTATAAAATTGATAAATTAATCCCACTTGTCTACGTCTATAAAGAGCAAGGTTATTTTCACTTTGTTTAACAATATCTTCTCCTTCAACATAAATGTGACCATCACTTGGTCTTTCTACTCCGCCTAAAATATGTAAAAGAGTCGACTTACCCGAACCACTAGGCCCTATAATAGCAATAAAGTCTCCTTTAGAAACCGTAAAATTAACATCTTTTAAGGCTTCTACTTTCGTTTCTTTCTCCCCATAAGTTTTACATAGATTTTCTACTTTTAACATTTCCATATAAACTTTCCTTTCTTTGATGCCTTCATTTTATCTTATTTATATGACAATTAAGTGACTTTTAACTTACATTTTTGTCACTTTTAACAAGGGTTAAACCATAATTTTTCTTTAAATAAGCCACATCCGTGTCCCTATCAATCCAAAAATTTTCATTATCTAAATCATAGATAGGGAGAAAATAGTCTTCTTCATAGTTTAAACTTTCTTGATAAAGCAACGAAAAGTCTTCATCATCAAAATCCATTTTTATGAGATTTAAAATATGTCCAGCATAACAAGGAACATGAAAAACAAGATGAATTAGTTCGTCTTTCGTAAGCGTCTTTTCTTCATATTTTTGTAAAAGGAAATGAGTCACTTCTTCCGCTTTTGAAATTGTATACTCTTTTCTTTTTTTTAGTTCAATTAAATAATTTAAAACGTTTTTTAAATCATTCGTAAGATAAGGTGATTTCGTCAACTCTTTTTCTAAATCTTCAAAATCTTCTTCTGTTTCATCTTTTTCAAAACGTTTCAACATATCTAATATTTTTTCTTTCTTTTTGATTTCTTCATCGGCTATTAACATTTAAATCACACTTTCAAAAAAATGAATCTCAAATAATGTATATTTACCATACTCACTCGTTACTTTAATGGTTGCTTTTGTCTTATCCAAAATACTTTTGGTTAAATTAAGACCAATACCAACACTTTCTTTATCTTTACCACAACGATAAAAACGTTCAAACACATGAGGTAAATCACTTTCTTTGATACCTTCACCATAATCTTTAATTTTCAAACACACATACATCGGATTTTTCTTTAAAGTAATACTTATTTTACCACCTAGAAACGAATGTTCACAAGCATTTTTTAAGATATTCGTTATCGCCTCAGTAAGCCAATATTTATCCCCATAAATAAAAACTTCTTTTTTTTCCATTTCTATTATCAATTCTTTGGAGGTAATTAAGTAATTTAAATTTTCTAACGAAGTCTTAATAATCTTACTTAAATCCGTTTTTTCATGATTTAAAACAATCATACCACTTTCTATTTGACTAACTTTAAGTAAGGCATTAATAAGAGTTTTCATATGTAAAATGGTTTCTTCTTGTTTTTGTAAAAAGGCTTTTTTTTCACTCTTTTTAATATCTTCATAGGTTAAGGCCTCGTTTAAAACCGAAAGACTTGTTAAAGGTGTTTTCAATTGATGGGAAATATCCGCGAGAGTTTGACGCAAGTTTTTCTTAGCCTGTTCTTCACTTGCCAAAGCATTTTGAAGTCTTCGGGTGACTTTTAAAATATCATTTTCAATCATTTCTAACTCTTTTTGACCTTGACTGTCAAAAAGAATATGTTTGTCATTATAAAGTAGATTATAAAAGTAGGCATCTAATATTTGAAATTCCTTTTTTTTCTTCCTATTTAACAATACAATGAGAAGTAAAAAGAAAAGATAAAGAAAGAGAAAAAGAGCAAATCCTTCTAAATAATATTTTCGTTTAAACTTTTGTAAAGAAGGTAAATAATCTAAAGAGGAAATATTATTTAAACCATATTTTTCTAAAACATGAGATGATGAATATTCCCCACTTTTTAACGCTCGAATGAGTTCTTTTTCACCATTATTTTCCATGGCTGTTGTGATAATGGTGTCACTTGCTAAAACAAATTGTTCTTTAAAAGCATGATAGTAAGAAGAAAGAAAAAGATAAGCAAGAAGAAAATAACAACAAGATAACAAGATAATAGTTTCTTTTTTCATAAATCATCACCAATTTTATAACCAAAACCTCGAACCGTTTTAATGATTTTAGGATTAGTAATATCATCTTCTATTTTCTCTCGTAAACGTTTAATGTAAACCGTAAGAGTATTATCATTCACATAAACCTCATTCACATCCCAAATATACGCTAAAATCTCTTCCCGTGTAAAAGCTCGTCGAGGATTCATCGCGAGCATTAAAAGAATTTTATATTCCATGGCTGTCAAAAAAATTTCTTTGTTATGCTTTGTGACTTTCGCACCAGTGACATCAATTTGCAAATTACCAAGCAAAAGAAAGGAAGAATCCTCTTTCTTTTCTCTTTTTAAAATGTTTTTCATTCTGGAAATAAGCTCTCTGGTTTTAAAGGGTTTCGTAACATAATCATAAGCCCCCATATCAAGACCTTCCACGATTAAAACCTCTTCATCACAAGCCGTAAGACAAATAACCGGAGCTTTATCTTTCCACACCTTTAAAACTTCAAACCCATGCATATCCGGTAAATTTAAATCCAATAAAACCAAAGATACTCTTTCTTTAAAATGAAGTGCTTCTTCACCTGTTGAGACGCTAAAAACCTTAAAGCCTTCTTGCTCTAAACAAAATTTCAAACCCATAACAATGGAACTATCGTCTTCAACAACCAATATATTTGCCATAATACCTCCACTTTTTAATGTATTGTATCACATTTATTCCAAAAAAAAATGACGTTTTTGTCACCTTTTACTTATTACTTTTAGGAACGTAACTTGCCATTACAGTTATTTTACTTTCAAATTGTTTTTTCATAGTCTCTTCAATGGCTGGTGTTTCTGGAGTCATATATTCTAATAAATTAAATTTCTTTGTTTCCCCCGCGTTAATCCGAACCGTATAAAGTTTATACGCTCTTAAACTATCTTCTAAAATTTTTTCATTATTTAAAGGATTACTCGTTAATTTAGCATCATAAATATTCACATTATTATACACATGACTGGTTCCCAAAAGAGAATAAACATCACTACTTTCTGATTTATTGCTTAAAATCGTACTAAAATCTTTTGTACCATCATATAAAATAGCCGATACATAAGAATCATCTAGTTTATCTGTCGTATTTAAAACTTCTAAATTAATTACAGCAGAGGCATCCGTATTACATATATTAGAGATGGTAAAATGATATGGCGTCGCTGATTTATAAAAGTTTACTAAATCACTATCTTCCATCGGATAGGCATTGGTAAGGGAAATTGGATTTTCATCTTCTAAAGTAAGTTTAAAACAAGCACTGGTGGCAATATTAGAATCCTTTTGCTTTAAAGTAATACGCCAATAAGCATAAGAAATACCAATACCCGCAAGAACAATAACCAAAATAACAACCAAACCTAAATATATATATTTTTTACTATCTTTATTTTCTTCTTTCATTTTTAACGCTCCTATACTATAAAACAATGGTATCATAAAACCCTTTAAAAAAAAAGACGAAACATTTTCATCTTTTAAATTTTACGCATTAAAGTAACACCATCTTTAAAACCACAAGCATCTGTGCAATGATATCCAAAAGTACAACGAGCTCCGCTTAGACAAGGTTCTAAACTATCCAATATCTTTTGATTTCGTTGATCTTTTAAAGCTTTTAAACTTTGCACATATTTTTCTAAAGTTTCTCTGTTATTATCACAAATTTCCAACTGAGCATGCGTACATAATCTTTCTTGTAATTTTAATTTAAAATCCTCATATTTTCCTGTTTCATTAACTTTAACAAGCGTCCCTTGCGGTACAAAAGCCGTTAAAGAAGAAATATCATTTAGCCATTCTTCTTTTAACGTTACATCATCCCTAATAATAGGAGGAAGATAAAAAGCATGTAAAGAATCTTCAATTTGATAATCAAGACTTCTGTGTCTTTGGGCCTGAGCAACCAAAGAAAAAGTTGCATCGTAATTTGTACTATAAGAACGACCAAAATATTCAGGATAATCCACATCGTCTTTTATCAAAGAAAAACCACGTCCTCGGTAATCCACAATATCCTTATCCAGAATATCCCATTTTTCTAAAGTATCTCTAAACTCTTCTAAACTTGGTTTTAAAAGATTTTTCAAACGATTTGTTGTTGTCTCATTTAACATCTTACCCGCGAAATCGTATAAATAATTCCACTGACGATAACTTGTCGTATATGTCATTTTCGTCGGCGTTAACACACTAATTAAATAACGTGCATTTTCCATCGCTAACTTATGAATCACCCTATCACTTAAATAAGCTTCATTTGGATAAGTTTCCTTGATTTTTTTTTCAAATAATAAAACCCATTTTTCATATAAAAGTTGTTCTTTTTCACTTGGTTGCATCTTAGTATAACGAGCCGATTTTTCACTCGTATTATACTCATGCTCATTATTAAGCATCATAGCTAAAAGTTTTGGTATATCTTCAAAATAAGCAGAAACATAACCATGTCCAAAGACACTGTGATGATTATTTTTCTTATTGCCCTCTATTCTACGTTCGGTAGTATCAGACGGTTCACTTATAATCTTATCCCAATTTTTATTCGTATAACAAATATTGGCATTATACCCCCCTTGATACAACAATTCATGCCGCTTCACCGCTTCTATAGCCTTATCATCCGTTGTTGAAATTCCTATAATCCTTCCTGTCATATAAAACATCCTTTCTCATTTTCTTACAATTATACCCGATAATTTGGTTATGTCAACCACACTGCACTAAAGTACTGAGCCAAAGGGACATATTAATCTATTAGACTGAGTTTGTTTCAAACACAACCAAATACACTAAATACATCCTTTTAAACCATTTGTTTGATTAAACAAAAAGACCTTTTGTCGGTCTTTTTATACATCTACTTTCATTTTATATATTTTTCCTCTTAAATTAACGATTAAATAAATATTTTTAGCATTTTGAATTTCTTTAGGTACTTCAAATATCCAGACATTATTTGTATTATCATTGCTACGATTTAAGAATGCTATTTTTTTAGTTGTTTCATTCGTTTGATATTCAAGTTTTAAAAAATCACTAACAAAAGATTTTGTTCCTTTTCTTGCTTTATAATAGTTAGTATACGTATCTATTTCAAAATCTCTATTTAAAACGAGTAACGTATTTTGATTATTTTGGGTAACTATTTGATTTTTTAGATTTTGACATATCGTATAAGCACAGTTGCGATAAGAATATTCATAAGAATTAGTAATAGTAGCCTTATTAAGCTTTATTTTCACCATATTTAAACGAGTATTGGAAAGTTCTAAAATTTTACCAAAATCAATGGTTTTTACTTCTTCAGTGGCAAAAACTTTATCGTATTTTAACTTAACCGTTTTATAGTTACTGGTTACACTGCCAATAGCAATGTCTAAAGAATCTAAAATTTTTAAAGTAATGGTATCATTTTTTAAATTATCATCAATTTCATACGTTAAAACATAGGTGTTTTCTGAATTAGCCGGAATAATGGTATCTCTTGAAAAAGTAAGACCTAAATCGGGAAAATCAGTACTTTTATCTAAAGTGGCATGTATCATTTGGCTTTTAACATTTGCTTGAAAATTATCATAATCAAAAACGTTATCTATGTTTTTGGTATTCTTTATTTTCACCGCGACAGCAAGATAAATTTTATCTTTGGTAATAATGTTACCACCTTGGTCCATATTTGTTAATACGGAATCCATGACGGTGACGGTTAAACCATTATGATTTATTTTTTGAGTTTGATGATATTTTTTATTATAAACATTGAAATTTAGATACAAAAGCGTTCCAAAAATAACTGTAAAAATAGAAACCATAATGATAAAAACGACTTTATTTTCTAAAACGTAATATTTAAATTCTCGAATAAACCGTCTTATTTTTCTTTTGTATAGATAAGCATTTTTACCTATTTCAAGTTCAAATTCTTCGTTATCATAATCATCTATTTCCAATTCTTTCGCGTCTTCATCAAAATTAAATTTCTTAATATTAAAGCCGATACCTCTTAAAGCACAAATAGCCAAAAAGTAAAACTGAAAAACATAGACCATGTAAGAAATATCACGATAACTTCTAATGACTTGAGCCGTTATTTCGCTGGTTTCCATCTTCCCCATCACGCCATGACAGACAGTAAGTAAAATAAATAAGCCTAAATAATAAATCATTAGAAATAAGTAAAATTTACTATTTTTCTTCTTTTGGCGCATTAAAAAATAAATAGCTAAAACCAAAAGTAAAATAACAAGTATGGCAAAATACATAAAGTAATTAATGTAATTAGCGGCAATATTGGTTAAATTTGTATAATAATTAGACTTAACATAGTCACTAAAAAAGGATGTAATCGCACCTGTTCTAATAAGTAAATAAATAATTGGTATACATAAAAGTAAATGAATTAATTTAAAGTGTTTGATTAAAAAAGCATATGGCTTTCTTAGAACCATCTTATCAACCCTCTTCCCCCATAATCATAACATACGAAAAGTAAGATTGAAACTGTAAATTAAGACATGAAAAAAGTAGTTATTCTTTAACTACCCTCTTTTAGGCTCGACAAGAACTTGACCCTCGGCAAGATAAATAATACCATTATTTTTCAAAACATTTTCCGTGCTTGTTTTAAATAAACCAGCGACAAGGTCTATCGTGTCTCCTTCTTTAGTTATATAGTAACTAAAACCACTTTTAGGAATTAATATTTCTTGATTAGGATAAATATAATCTTCCATTGAAAGGCCATTTAAACCCGCGAGTAACTCCGGATTAATATTATATTTTCTTGATATCGCGTATAAAGAATCTCCTTTTTCCACCGTATAATAGCTAAAATAATTTTGATTATTTTTAGGTACAATTACATTGTCTTTTCTCTCAAACATCTTTACCACTCCTAATAGTAAAGTATGTATTTTAAACAAATAGGTTATTATTTTTTTATAAAAATAACATTTTTATAATTAAAGTTCCATTCAAAATAACTCATCAAAGGATATTCACCATAAAAGGGATTATAAGCATATAAAGTGTTATCTTTTAAATAATAAACGGTATCATCTTTAGAAGTAATTATCTCTTTAGGACTTTCTGTGAGAATCTTTTCTTTACCCAGTTTATTTATACGATAAAGGCCATTATTCATTTCATAGTCATAAACATCTAAACCATTAAAATAGTAATCTTGTAAGACCAATTTTGACACAGCAATTTTTTGAAACCCGTTTTGATATGTAAGACCTTTTTCATTACTCTCAGCTATTAAAGTTAGTTTTTTCTTTTTTAAATTTACTTTCCATTCTTTTTTCTCATGCTTATCCACAAGATAAAATTCATCTTCATAGGTTCCTAAAATAGTACTTTCAAAATATATTTTTTCTTTAAAATTCCACTCTTCGTATTTACCGGTGTTCATATCTAAAATATAAGCCGAAGTAAAATAATAGTTGTTGTCATAGTTAGGAATAAATAAAAGATTCCTTACTTGATATAAAAGTTTAGGTTCATAAATATCCCTTGTAAATAAATTTATTTTTTCCTTATAATCATTTCTTAGACGATAAAAGCCTTCGTAATTCCAAATATAATATTCTTGATAATCATAATTAATGATATTGATATTTTCATACGTATCTTTTCTTTCTTCTTTAGTATTGTATTCTAAATGTTTTTTCATAGCATCTGAGACTAAATGGTAACTCACCTGTTCATTGTCCTTAGTACACAAAGGATAAAAACGAAGTTTATTACTATATATTTTCAGACAAGTTTCCTTATCTTCTTCAAAAGTATCTAAGTGATAAATAAGTTTCTTAGAAAAAAAGCTTTGATTTTTTAAGGCCACATTAACTTTAAAAGCCCCTTTACTTATTTCAAAATAATAATAATCTTTTTCTTTATCAAAGCTTTCTTTAATCTCATAATCGTTTAATTGATAATGAATTTCATAGTTTTTCTTATGGAAAAAGAGAAAAAGAAGAAAAAAAAGAAAAAAGAAGAAAAACAAAACAGCGACGAGTCTTCTTTTACTCTTCCGTGTCATCTTGACCATTTCGATATTTCCTTTTTTCCTCAAGCATAAACTGAGAAATCTTCGTTTCGATTTCAACAAGAGAAGATTTAGACAAGTTAGAAATGACAAGTTCTTCTTTAACCGTATCAATAACCACTTTACCCCATAAAATACATTCATAAACTTGCATATCATTATATAAATCAGGAGTAATACTACTAAAAGCAGACCCAAATAAAACTCTTTTTTGGCCAATTAAAAGTCTTTTATCTGTTAAAGCAACCACCGCGGTTTGAAAAAAATCAAAAGGACTTTCATTTTTTTGGCCTGCGAAAGCATATAAAACCGTCTCATCCGGATTCACATGTTCATCAATGATTTTAGAGTTTTCCAAAAGACGCCAGGCAACCGTGGCCGGATACTTCTTTTTAAATTCTTTAACCAACTCATAACACGTCATACAATCAACTTCTTTCTGACTTCATTTTATCAAAAAAAAAGAAGAAAAGCTATTCTTCTTTTGTATTTCCTGTCCACGTCCAACCATCTAATTCTTTGTCTTTATTCCAAATGGTTTCTGTTTTGCTTGTTCCTTCTGTTTTCGTTGCCTCGATACGTTCTTTAGAAGATAAAGATTTTAAACATTGGTTGCCTGATAATTTATAACCACTTGGACAACGGTAAGAAACAAACTTCGTCGTACTTGGTGTAATACATCTATCATTTTGTAATGTAGCACTGGTATTCGTACAATAATAGTAGGCTTCTCTTTTCGTTTTCTTATAACATTTTGTTTTAGAACCACTACCCGATTTTATATATCCTGACGGACAAGAATAATAATTTTCTTCATCCACAACAATGGCGGACATCGTTTTCACACACCGGTTATCTTTAGTAAGTTCATAGCCAAACGAACAGTATGGTGTCTTGTTACTTGTTTTAGTAGCTTTTTCATACTTTGTACAAGTAGCATTATCCCCAGTACCCACTTTGGTATACCCAACTGGACATTTATAGGTACCCTTAGTTGTTTTATATTTAGCTGATTTAATCGTATAGCATTCATTACCGTCACTTGTTAGTTCATAGTCTCCCGTACAATATTTGTTTATATAAGAAGAATCATAATGTTTACATTGACTACCCGATAAAACATCGTCATCATCACATACTTTAATATTTTTACGAATATATCTTTTGTAAACATCTTTCTTAGAATATTCATCATAATAATCATACTCATACCGAACCGTATCAGAATTTAATTTACTTACATCTTTAGTCGTAGAATATTTAACCTTACTATCAAACATCCAATCACTTAATTCTTTACGAGCCGAATACGTCGTATAACATGTATGTTTAGAAGAATCTTTCATACCTGTTAAACATTTATAAGAATAATCTTTGGTAACATAACACTCATCTTCATTAATTAGTCTTCCAGTTTGACAATAAGCTTTTTGGTCCGTGTAATCCGTACCCGTTCTAAATAAACATTTAGTACCGCTTGGTGTACCTCCATTTGGACAACTATAAGTATACTCGGTTTTATATTTGACGGGTATTTCTTTCACACATTTACCATTTTCTAAATGATATCCTGATTGACATTTCAAAACGTTTTCTTTCGTAGTGACAAGAGTTTCGGCATATTCATACTCATTTTTACTACTCTTATAAGCTGCTTTCGTATTTTTTTCTGGTGTCACTTTATAAATAGGTGTCGCGGCAATAACGGAAACATCTTTTTCACAATATTTTCCATTTAAAGTATAACCACTTGGACAACGGTAAGAAGCTTCTGTTGTAATTGTTCTTTGAAGTTCATAATACATCGTTTTTTTACTTTCCAAACTATCTTTAGAAGGTGTTTGATAGGTAATATTATAGTTAGACTCTTGAGCCTCGCCCGCACAGCTTAAATAAACCGTCATTTTATAATCGGTATCATTTTCTTTAACCATAGTAACATAACTATAATCTCTACTACAAACATTTCCCTTTTTATCCTTTAATTCTTTAATTAAACTTCCCTTAATCATATCATCTAAAGATATATCAATCTCATCATCAACTAAGGCAGGTCTATTTTTTTCCGCTTTAAAATAAGTATAAGCAACCTCTTTCATCTTCTCCATATTTTCAGTAAAAGACTTACGGTCAGAGCCCATTCTTATTTTAGTTACAACAAAAATAACGATAAAAGCAATAAAAAGGAAAATTCCAAATTTTATTAAAATGGAAACAAAATCAGGTTTAAACCCTAAAATTTTGGTCTTTCCTAAGTTTTGAGTTGTTTCTTTGACTTCTGTTTTCTTTATAGAAATTTTCTTTTTTTCGCGAGGTTGTTTTTCTTTTTTAGAAGTTTTTACTTTTGATTTCAACTTACTATCATGAAAGAATTTTTTTATTTTTCTTTCCTTCGGAGCCTTCTTTACCGGCTCTTTTTCTTCATACATATTTACTCCCCCTCAAAATTTGTTTTGATTACGCCTATCATATCAATTTATCTTTTAAAATGCAACATTTTATGTTATAATGTGCCTACTTGGGGCAGTAATGGGTTTCGACCTGAATTACTTACTAAGATGGCAAGTAGTAGGCATACTTTAAATGCAACTATTAAATTTAAATGACGAAACTAATTCGTTCTCTTCTTTTGGAGCTTTCGCTCCTGTAGCTGCCTAATTTAAGGCCATAAGAAGGCTTTTATTCACTTTCTCTTATAGGGTGTTTAAAGGTTCATATATATAAGATATATATGTATGTTTATTCTTAGACATACTTATGAACACTTATTAAGAATTGTATAAAATTTTGGTGTGTTGGATCCATGTTTTATATTAAATTAATTCCAACTAAACTTGTAGATATTTTAGCAAAGGGTTTATGGGACAGGAGTTCAACTCTCCTCTGCTCCACCAGATTAATACTAAACTCGAACTTTTCAATTTTTTAATTAGTTCGAGTTTTAATATACATTTAAAATGTGATAAAATATTTATATAGATTGAATTTGCATAGTTAATTTAGAAACACACTTACAAAATGACATAACAATTTGCAAATTAATGATAAGGAGTGATGATTAAATGGCGGATATTAAATACATAGAAAAAGACTACCAATTCTTATATCGTACGTCAGCTGTTATTTTTAATAGTGACAGGACAAAGGTGTTGTTATTTAACGTTGAAGGAAGAAATTTTTATATGCTTCCTGGTGGAAAGGTAAATCAAAAGGAAGAAAGTATTGATGCGATAAAAAGAGAAATAAAAGAAGAATTAGGATATGAGAATATAGAATTTTCATTTCTTGCTATAAGTGAAGAATTTGTTATAGATAAAGGTTTCTATAATCAACAAATAAACTTAGTGTATCAAGGAATGTTAAATGAACCAATCGAAAAATTTAAATTCAAAGGCCTAGAAGGGGATTGGATTAATTTTGAATGGATCGACATTTCTAATATAGATAATTATGAAATTTATCCAAATGGAATAAAGGAAGCAATAAAAAATACAAATAAAATATATCATTATATTGAAAATTTAACCAAATAAAATAGTTGTTTTACTTCTTTTCTTAGGGCACCAAATTTGATGTTAAACTTAAACAATCCCATATTTAAGTGATAGATGCTAACTAGAAATAGTTAGTTTTTTTGATAATTAAGTAATATTAAATTAATTAAAACACCATGTTCATTTATAGACTTGTGAATAATTAAAAGAAGAAGCCAAAAATAATCTATTAAGTCCAAAGAAATAAGAATTACTATAAGCATACAGGTTGAGGAAATTTTTGGCCAAATAAAAAATAATAGGAATTATGCCAGATTGGGAAAAAGAGATTTAAAGAAAGACTTAGCTAAAATAACTTTTATGTGCCTAGGTGTGAATATAAGAAAAGATTTAGCATCCTTAGATGAAAATAAATTTATCAAAAGAAATATTTCCATGTGTAAAGCAAAAAAAATTGAGCATTTCAGCCAAGGATGTTATAATTTTTTTAGCATAGAGTTTTATACACTGATTTTAAAATAACAAATAAATTTTGTATCTAAGAAGTTGCGAGGTGTGCTGTTATGAAAAAAAGAATAAGAGTTGTCTGTATTTTATGTTGTCTATTTTTAACGAATCCTATTATCGTTTTAGCCCATCCAGGAAGAACAGATAGTAATGGCTGTCATACTTGTAGGACAAACTGTGAAAAATGGGGACTACGTTATGGCCAATACCATTGTCATAATAAAAAGTCTAATAGTTCAAGCAGTGGTAATCAATATTATAATTATAATGGCGGGTCATCATCTAATTCTAGTGACAATCAAAAAAATCAAGTAACAGAACCGCCACCCGTTCCGAAAAGCAGTGATAATACTTTGAAAGCCGTTAGTATTGAAGGTGAAAATATCGAAGTAGCCGAAGAAATGTTTTACAATACCAAAAATGAGGAAATTAAAATTTCTACTCAAACCAATGATGCGAAAGCTTCGGTTTATGTCGATAATTCTTCTTTGGAGATTGGTAAAAATACAATTGCTATAAAAGTAAAGGCTGAAAATGGAGATATAAAAACATACAGTTTGATAGTTACTAGAGAAAAATTAAGCAGTAACACCAACATTAAAATTATGGCCTATGGGGAAGAAATATCTTTGTCATCACAAAAAGAAAAAGCAAGAATAGATGTGTCAGCTGATACTCAAAATTTATATTATAGCTATGAATTAGAAGACCCTAATTCAACAGTTACCATTGAAGAAAGTAAAAATTCCAATTCAAAAAAATACAAAATCTATTTAACCGTTACCGCGGAAGATGGCACAACTTCAAAGTATAAAATAACTTTCCATCGGGTCATGAGCAAAGAGGAAAAAAGAAGACTTCTTTTAGGAATATTAATAACAAGCGGTGTCATTGGCATCGGACGTTATATTATAAAAAACAAAAAGAAGAAATCATATTTTCAACAAAAAACTGTTGATAAATTAAATAATTAATTTTACTCTACAGTTCTTTTTTTGTTTAACTAAAAAAGCAGGGAACATAAGGATTCCTGCCAATATTGTGATACAATTATCTTGCTTAAGAAGTTGTATCACATAAGATATTTCAGCATAAAAAGGCCTATTTTCATAGGACCCTCAGAAAAATGCAAACATAATAAAGATATTTTTGAAAATTCTATCGTGAAAATATATGAAAATATTGCTTACCGATTAGAACGTATTAAACCCAGTCATTTAAAAGAGAAGCTTTAAAGGCTTCCTTTCTTATGTAAACTTAATTTTATAATTTTATCTTTGGAACCTTTTGGCAAAGGGTTCTTTTTTTCTAGAAGCATTGAATCTAAATCTAGAGGTTTATCCCCATAAAGTTGATTTAACATAATTTTTTTAACATTTAAGTAAACGGCTTGTTCTTTTAATTGGCTTTCAATTTGTTCTTTCACAAAATCGTAACAAATTTTTCCAGCCATATCCATTTCTGAAGCATCCATCCCAAGGCTTTCTCTATCATAATAGCGTACCTTTTCTAAAACGCCTATTTTTTTGGCCACATAATAAAGCATTTCTGTTTCCGAGATAAAACTTTGAGCTCCACTCATATATTCATGAACCAAATCAAACATAGTTAAATACCGTTTTCTTTCGTCTTTTTTAATATAGACTGACCAATTTTTTTGTATTTTTTTAATTTCTACCACTAAATCCTTTATTAGATTTAAATGCGTACTTACATAATTACTTAGAGAAATATCATATTGGCCTAATAAACGAAGAACATAATTATTTAAACCTATCTTGGTTATTTCATCAGGATTTTGAAATTCTTTATGCAAAAGACGTTCTAAAGAAATCTCATTCGTGACCATGATTTCATGAATAAGACATTCCGCAAAATAATTTAAAATGATATCACTTGGATAGTAAAGCTCGTACATCATATCAAAACCCATACCTAAAACATTCGTTAATTTTTCTTTGGAAATGATATCTTTACTTAGACTAAAAGAGAGGTTAATTTCAAATCGTTCTAGATGATAAAAGCTTAAAGCTTGAACTTTATATTTTTGAGAAAGATTATCGGGTAGCACCGTTGCTAAAAGAATATTTAATTCACGGAGATTCGTATCAAAAAAGGAAGTATTTTCTATATAGTAATTAGCTATTTTAAGAACGAAAGCCGAATTATTCTTAAATTTTAAAAGAAGTGCTTTTACAAAAGCATAATCTTTTTTTAACCTATCAGAACATAAATCATACATTTTATAGTCATTGGTAAAACAAATCACATTTAGCATAAAATCTTTGTCGTTTTCAAGAACATCGATATCCAAATCTTGTAAATCATCACCATTAACATATCTCTTTATTAAATCCAAATCTATTACTTTCATTTTTAATCTCGCCTTTGTTTTGTTATTTTATCCTTTTTTAGAAATATTTGCAATCACTATACTATATGTTAAAATAAATATAGCTAGAAGAAAGAGAGGCTAAAAATGAAAGAGATTACAAAAATAGCAGAACAGCTACATATTAAAGAGGGGGATTTAGAGTGTTATGGTCACTTTAAAGCTAAAATAAATACTATCCATAATGTAAACAAAGAAAAAGGCAAGCTTATTTTAGTGACATCGGTTCATCCTACACCATATGGTGAAGGAAAAACAACTCTTTGTATTGGTATCAATGATGCTTTAAGAAAGCTAGATAAAGAAAGTGTTGCTGTTTTAAGAGAACCGGCCATGGGACCCGTTTTTGGTATCAAAGGAGGAGCTACGGGTGGGGGTATGGCCCAAATGGTACCACAAGATGATATCAATCTTCATTTTACAGGTGATATGCATGCCATAACCTCAGCAAATAATCTTTTATGTTCTTTAATTGATAATCATATTTTTCAAGGAAATGAACTTAATATAGACCCTGAAAGTATTTGCTTTCATCGCTGTTTAGACGTGAATGACCGTGCTTTAAGAAGCGTGACATTAAATAATAGGAAAGAAAAATTTACTATTACCGCAGCGAGTGAAATTATGGCCATTTTATGTTTAAGCGAAGATTTAAGTGATTTAAAAAGACGTTTAGAAAATATTTTAATTGGTTATACTTATAACGATGAACCCCTTTTTGTCCGTGATTTAAGATGCACGGATAGTCTAGTTATTTTACTTAAAGACGCTTTAAAACCCAATTTAGTTCAGAGTTTAGAAAATAATCCTGTCATCGTTCACGGAGGACCTTTTGCCAATATTGCTCATGGTTGTAGTTCCCTCATTTCTTTAAAGATGGCCCTTTCTTTACAAGATTACGTTATTACAGAGGCAGGTTTTGGGGCTGACTTAGGAGCTGAAAAGTTTTTTGATATTGTCTGTAGACACAATATAGCTCCTGATTTAGTCATTTTAAATGTCACTTTAAGAGCCTTAAAACATAATGGTTTGTGCCCTAAAGAAGAAATTAGCCTACCTTCTTTAGTTTACTTAAAAAAAGGCATTGTAAATTTAGAGGCTCATATAAATAACCTAAAAAAGTTTACTTCCCACATTTTAGTTGTTTTAAATCATTTTAAAGAAGATACTTTTGAAGAAATTCAATTTATTAAAGATTTTCTAGAAAAAAAGCAAATACCTTTTGAAATATCAAAAGCCTATGAAGAAGGAAGTAAAGGCACTACTGAAGTAGCCAAAAAAATTATCTCTTTAACAGAGAAAGAACAAGATTTTCATTTTCTTTATGATTTAAATAGTCCTTTATCAAAGAAAATAGAAACGATATGTCGAGAAATTTATCATGCCAAAGATATTGTATACAGTGATGAAGCTCTTTTAAAAATGAAAAAATTAACCGAATTAAACTTTGATAAACTTCCTATATGTATAGCAAAAACCCAATATTCTTTCAGTGATGATAAAACAAAATTAGGAAATCCAACGGCTTATACGATAAATGTTCGCGATATGGAACTTAAAAATGGGGCCGGTTTTATCGTCATTTTCTTAGGCAATATTGTTGATATGCCAGGTCTGCCTAAAAATCCAAATGCCCTTTTTATGACGATAGATAGTAACTTACAAATAGAAGGAATGATATAATGAACGAAAAAGAGATAGAAAAAGCGAGATTGTTTTGTAGCGAGGTTAAAAAACTAGCCCAGAAATATGACTTACCTGTTTTCATGGTAACAAAAGGAGCAAGTATAACTTCAAATAATGGGTGCGAAGCCGTCAAAGTAGCCAGAGAAAATCATATAAAATGGGAAAAAGAACATAATTTTGATCCTTATGAAGATTGGCATAAAAAAAACACTTCTAAAAATTAAGTGTTTTTTTATCCTTTAAATAGAAGTAATACACGTCTTGCTTAGTTTCATCTTGTTTATCACACGTTGTTAAGAGTAAATATTTTCCTTTTTCTTTTTTTAAAATAAGTTGACCATTTTTGGATACTTTCTCGATAGAAAAAAGTTCAAAAAGGTACGTTTTATCTTGATAATGCAACATAGCTTCATCACCGATGGTTAGCTTATCCAAATTTTTAAAATACGCGATAGCACTTGAGCCAGAATGTGCAGCCAAGACAAGAGTACAATCCTCTTTTAAAAGACATATATCTGTTAAAAGAGTGATATTTTTATCCACATCATTTTCTTTGGAATTCTTTTCATATATGTTTTGCTGCAAATCTAACTTAGATATTTCAAGAATACTTATAGGCTTTTCTTCTTCTCGCTTCTCATGAATTATAAAGGCATATTGATCAAAAGAGAAAGGCGAAGATGATATATTGGCTACCCTACCAGCCTTTTTTAAAGATAGGCTAAAAAAACCACTAATCAAAAGAAGGAAAAGAAGCATTCTTTTTTTGGGCATAGAAAACCATCCATCCTTTTAAACTTAAACCAAGCAAAAGTATTAAAGGTAAAAGAGATTCTTTCTTCGTATTAGGAACAAGTATATTCATAAGCGAAAGCTCTTTTAGAATGACCGGTGTTTCTTCGTCTTGGTATAAAAGTTCTATATCATATTCCTCATCAGACAATAAATATCCTTCTAAGGTTTCTAATTCTTTTACAAAATAAGAACCAAGTGGCAAATCTTCAAAAATAATTTGTCCCTGCTCATTGGTATAACCTTTACTAATGAACTCACCTTGATGATAAATAATTTTTTTATTCACATCATAAATGTCTTCTCTCGCATAAAGACCAAATAAAACACCTGTTAAAGCCTCACCCTTTTCATTGGTTTTATTTACAATAATTTTTCCAGTAACCACTTCATTTTCGAAAGAAACGAAAGTAATTTCATCACTATCGGCGCCAATTTTTACTTCTATTTTCAAAGGATTATAAAGAAGATTATCATTTTTCTTTTTCACTTCTTCAATAACGTAAGTAGATGGAAATAAGTTACCTGTCATAAACTCCCCGAAAAGATTCGTTTCATAAAGACAATCTTCATTTTCACAAATATATTTTTTTCTTTCCCTATCATAAATTTTAAAAGCAATATTGGCTAAATAAATTCTTTTATGGGTATCTTTCGTAACTTTAACTAAATGAATTTTTCTTTTAAAAGGTTCATTGATAAAAGTTTTCGAAAGATCTGAAGCATCATCATTAATTTCAAACTCTTCATCCGCAATAAATTCATAATTAGCCAAACCTTTGACTTGTTTGATAATATATTTACCATACCAAAGCGTTGTAGAAGCTTCTCCATTTTCATCTGTGGTAAGCACCTTAACCTGTTTATTGGTTAACTTATCATAAATTTCAAAAACAGCTTTTTCTTCATTAAGATAACTATCTGTATCATAATGGTATTGCTTTTTGATTTTTAAAGACACTTCTTTTCTTTTATCATAAAGTGTAATTTCGAAAGACTCATTATTTAACGTAATATAATGTTTTTCTAAATCCAGTTCGTAGCCATAAGGAGCTTTTATTTCTTGAAGATAATAATCACCTAAGATAAGGTCATCTAATTTAGCTTCGCAATCACGAAAAGTAATTTTTTCAACTAAAGTGCCATCTAAAAGATAAAGGCCATAAATAGCTCCTTCCAATGAAGCTGTCCCTAAAGAAGAACACGTTTTAGAATCCGCATCATATTTTTTTATATGTAAAGATCCATAATTAGGATAATTTACTAAATAAAGATTTACTTCTTCTTGCGTAAGATCATCCACCGTAATCGTTTCATTTGGTATGAAGTTATAATTTTCTTTACCTTTAACTTGTACTAGAGTATACGTATCATAGGGAAGCTCAATACTGGCATTGCCAAGACTATCAGTGGTAATTTCTCCAACTTCTTTATGAGAGGTATTACTATAAATTTTGAAAGTTGCCCCCTCTTCATTTAACAACATATGGTGGTAAGCTAAATACTTTTTATTAATTTTAAGTAATGTCGTTTTAGCCCTATCATAAACCGTTATTTCCTGAGTTACATTTGCATTATCCTTCGTAACTTCAAAGAAATATCCACGACCATCTAAAAGATAACCATAAGGAGCTTTCACTTCTTTTATATAATATTTACCAACGGGAATATTATCTAAAGAAGCTTCACAATTTATAATATTTAAACTTTCAAATAGTTTACCATTTTCATCAAAAACAGCATATAAAGCTTTATCTAATACTCTTTGACCAACCGTTTGACATGATTTTGTTTCGAAATCATACTTATAAAGCTTTATTGAGCCCGCATAACTTTCATAAGTAAAAGAAAATGATGTAGGAACACTTCCTGCCTGCATTAAATCTTGTCCTTTATCATGATGATAAACAATTAAATCATCACGAAAAGTTCCTTCTTTCTTCAAGGCTAAATTCACCCTTTTTGTTCCGTTTTCGCGTGGGGTAATGGTAAGAGTATTACCATTTAAAACCACCTCAGGATTCACATCGGTAAGTTTTGCATAACGTAAATTATCGTCGGTGATAGAATAAGATGTGTTATAAGCTATTTCAAAATGTTTCCCATTTAAAGAAGCTAAAACTTGTTGATGATTTTGCACAAGAGAAAGAATCTCATTCATCTTTACTTTAATTTCAGATGGTACATCAATAACATATGCCCATGGATTACTGGGATTATTTTGCGATGTAAACTGATAAGAATGACCTAAGGCATTCCAAATTAAAGCCTGTGTAGCAACGTAATACGCAAAGTCATAATGCCCAGTATAGCCATAACCATAATAGGCATAAAAACTAATTTCTGCCAATTTTTCTTTTGTTAAGCTTACTTTTGATGCTAATATACTCATATCTAACCCTTTATATTCTTCATACTCTTCTGTCGTTTTGTTCACACCTGGTTGTATACAGTAAGCCGTTTTTTTATTGTCCGTTCGATAAAACGCTTCAAAATCCCCCCATCTTCCTGACGACTCTACATAATGGTATTTACCTATGTAGTTCGACGAGAAAGTAGTGGCGTTTACCTGTGTAACAAACAAAAGGAGAAACGCGACGACCATTTTAAAAATTATTTTCATATTTTTCCCTCCTACTTATATATTCAAAAAAAAATCGCGATTTCCTTTTTTTTTATGAAAAAATCGTTCGTCAAATTCCGACAAATTATGGAAAAAGAATAAAAAAAAGCCTTTATTTAAAGCTTTTTATTGTTTTGTAGGAGTTAAAATAATTTTGAAAAAAAAGTTCTATAACCACATAGAGGACAAAAATATAAATGAAGTTATCCCTATTTCTGTTTTTATTCAAGTTAGATTAGGAGTTAAAATGATACGATAGGAAGAACAAGCCTGACCATATTGATTATCGAAGGCAAAAATACCACTATTAATTCCAATATCAGTAGCACCACTGCGCGTTAAAAAAGGTGTTTCAAGTCTTAAAAAGACGGCTTGATTATCATACCAGCTACTTAAATTACGAACCGAGGTTGTATAAGTTTTAGAAAAGATAGGTCCAAGTTCTCCAGTCGCATCACCAAGAATTCGTACTTTTAAATTTGTACTAGAAGTTGTCGTATTATATAAATCGTAATATTTTGCTTCCGGAAGAGAATACCCATTCGTTATCATTGATCCATCATAATTTAAACCTGAAAAACCAGAAGTTAAACTACTATTTGAGCCAATTAAAATCGTATGACTTTCATTTTGAACAAAAGCCATGACGTATTCCCAATTACCACCACTCATATCATATATTCCATAAATATTGCCCGTCGTACTCGCTAGGTTACCAGTAGCTGTATTGTATGGACTACTGCAACTATCATTCTCGCAATAACCATTACATTCTTCATTTTTTCCCGTATAGCCACAAGTAGGCTCGATATTCGCAGCATATCCTGTTTTGTGAGCTGTCACATTATTTTGTCTAATTTTTGTATTATTACCATACTTTGAATGTGATAGGAAAGCCACCGCGCCCCATTCCGTATTTTTCATCAAATGACTATCTAAGTTTCGTTTATATTGATAACTATTTAAAAAACTGATAGATACTTGTGTTTTCAACCAACTAAAAACATCAGGTTTTATTTCTATTTTAGAAATGTCTACATTATTATTTTCTGCCTGACTTTTATTTACTGCTCCCTTATAACCCGTTTCAAACTTCCCAACCCAAAAACCAGTACTTGGAATACTTAAAAAGGATGGATGGGTCATATAATCTCCCACTTTACATTGACCACTTTCACCACTTTTCATCGGTGTTGTACACTCTTTTATCTTGTCATCAGAAGTATTGTAGTCACCAAATAAAATATCTATCGTATGAACTTTAGTAGAGTCTAAAGTAGTTAGGCCATCATAGTTACCAAGGTCCCATAGTTTATAACGATATTTAGGTATCCAAACAAAGTAAGACTCTATCACATCTTCAGGAATAACTTCGTTGTCTTGATAATTTTTTTTGCCTGTAAAATCAACAAAACGTAAAAGGCCTTCACTGTTAGTTACTTTTATATCATCACTCATGTTATTTTTTATTTCTTCAGCCGTTAATGTGCGATTATATAAAACAGCACCATAAATATCTATGGGACTAAAACCATTATGTTTAGAGTATTGTTCAGGATTGGCCCCTAATAATATAGATAACATTGAAATTCTTATGTTGGTTGAATTTATCGTCTTACTGTTATTCAAAACACCGTTTAAGTATATTTTTAAAGTAGAACCATCAAAGGTTCCAGTGAGTGTTATAATTTGTTCTTCAGGGATAAATTCTGATAACAAAACACGATAATAATCGCTATCCGTGTCTGAAAAAACCGAAAAGCCTATTGAATTTTGGTCTGACGGACTTGTAAAAAAGCCAAATCCAGCGTTTTCATAATTATTAAAAATTTCTAATTTTTTTGCATAACTTTTAACTTTAAATTTTAAAGATATTGTTACATTTTTGCCAAAATCGTAATTTTCAAGTCCTAAATCAATATAATCATCTACTCCATCAAAAGAAACATAACTATCACTTTTTGT
>CAKOOQ010000010.1 GCA_934098555.1 uncultured Bacilli bacterium | reverse complement strand
TCAAGTAGAGTTATCAATAAATCTTCATTTTCTTCTTTTAAAAATACCTCCTTAAATGTCCTGTCATAACGGCACGTGTAAAATTTTTTCTTTTCTTGTAATTCGGATATCATAATCCCTCGCCTTCTAAGAAGACCAATTTTGCTGTCACCAAAATTATCCTTCTACTTATATATTCAAGAAAAATTTGTGATTTCCTTTTTTTTCATGGTAAAAAGTTTAAAAAAGTTATAATTTCGTGTAAAGTTTACACTTTTTTTGCTTAATAAAGGCAATTAGGAGGCAATAAAGTAGGGATGCAGAAAAAAAAATTATGGCTTTAATTTATGAAAAAATAGACCCTTTCAAAAGTCTATTTTAGATTACGACATGCCTTCTTTTAGCTTTAATATTTCTTCTTCGGATAGTTTGGTAATTCTTTTAATAAGTTCTATTTCGTCCCCAACTTTAAGCATATCTTTGGCAATTTCAATGTTTCGTTCTTTTTTACCTTCTTCTTTTCCTTCAGACTTACCAATATCAATACCAGCAGCTAGACCAGCTTCTGTTGCTTCTTTAATCTCTGTGTTATGGCATTTTTCTTCATCTTCTTCTTTGGTCATATAACTAAAGAATTCTGGGTCTTCATTTACTTTTTTAACTTCATTCATAAATTTGATCACCTTTCTATCTCTTGGTAACTTAGCCAAGTCTTCTTCATTTAAATCAAGCATAATTAAATACTTGAATTTCTCAATGTTTACTTCGTCTTTAGCATACCAATAATTTAAGACTTTGTCCATATTCCATTCGACAATTTTAAAATTACGAACAAAGTTTTTTTCACCATCTGTAAGCATATACGTACGACAAATTTTAGCATCATTTTTTAACATGCCATAGGTAAGATTTAATTGGATGATCAAAGTGTCTTCGGAATACATTTCACCTGTTAAAGTATAACGACTATAAACATTACATAAAAAAGCTAAGTTTCGACAATGAAGGTAATCTTTTCTCTCGGAGTTAATCTCAATACCAATATAACCTTGGTCGGTTTTTAAGAGTAAATCACAATACTTTTTTCTTGTCCCTATATTACCTTGTAGGGTTTCTACATTTAATCTTTGAATTTCAAAGATTTTCAGATTTAAAGTAAACTCAAGTAGAGTTATCAATAAATCTTCATTTTCTTCTTTTAAAAACACCTCCTTAAATGTCCGGTCATAACGACACGTGTAAAATTTTTTCTTTTCTTGTAATTCGGATATCATAAACCCTCGCATTCTAAGAAGACCAACTTTGCTGTCACCAAAATTATCCTTCTACTTATATATTCAAAAAAAATCTCTGATTTCCTTTTTTTTTCTTTGAAAAATGTTCAAAAAAGTTTGAATTTCGTGTAAAGTTTACACTTTTGGACGTGAAATATTGTTTAGTAATATCTTGGATTGTTATAATAAACGAAAATAGAAGGTAGATTTTAAAATGCTTTTATAAACTATGAGAAAGAAGGTTAGGAGGTAAAGCCTCTCGAAGTGTTATGGAAAAACGCGAAGAAATTAATAAATACATTGCGCAAATAGGTCTTGTTTTATATAAAAATCCTCAAAAAAGAGAAAAATTTCAACAAAATCTTTTAGAACAATTCTATAATCCAAGTCTTGATAGTACTAAAATAAAAAGTGATATCAAAACTTATCTATTGGGATTGGAGTGTCAATTTTTAAATAAAGAATTAGATATTGTGAAATGGAATAAATATTTTTTTCAAATGGACTTTAATCCAGAATGGTTACTAAATTTAAATTTAAATCCTTTGTTAAAAGAAGTCGATAATTCTTTTAACAAATTAGAAGTTGCTAAGGATTTTGATGTTTTTCGTTGTGTTCAAAATTTTTATAAAAAATATTTTCCTGATAAAGAAGAGGAAGTAGCCAATATCTTAAAAACAAAGTTAATTATCCAGAATGAAAAGGGAAGAAGTGTTACAAAAGATAAGGTTATTTATTTTTATTATCAGAACAAAGTAACCGATGCTTTAACACTCGCTCATGAAATATCACATATGCTTTTTAAAGGTCAAATGAAATGCTCAGAATTAAAAGAAGTGGAATCTATGCTAACGGAAGAAATGGTTTTGAATTATCTTGTCGATATTTCTTTACCGGTCTTTTGTGAGGGGAGGGAAAAATTGTTTTCGCAAACAGATAGGGCATCGTATCATCAACTCATTCATTATCATATTGCAGAGCTTTATTTTAGAATGCAAAAAGAAGTCCTTTTAAAAAAGCTTCTTCATAATCAAATGTATTTTACTCCTTATACTTTGACTTGCTTTGCGCATTCTTCTCATCTTTTAGATCTATTAAAAAGTGGCCTTTATATTCAAAATGGCATTTTTGCTAATTATTTAAAAGAGAATGTAGCGTATAAGCCTTCTTATGATTTAGAAAATGGCCGTCATTTACAAAATGAGGTACGTTTTATTTATGCCGGTCTTCTCACTAGTATTTTTAATGCCAAACCAAAAGAAGAACAAGCGAAAATTTATCACAATTATTTTAAAAATATATCCTCTTTAAATGGTCCCAATATTGCGCAAATACTAGTATTTTTAGAAAATATTTTTGCAACAAAATTAGATAAAGATACGATTTTAAAGTATTACCAGATGGATGCTGCCAAGTGTTATGAATCGCCACCCGAAGTATTAAAACATTAATTTTGCTTTCAAAAAAGGTAAGTTCTTTGTATAATAATGCCAAAAGGAAAGATAACTATGAAAGAATTATTAATACCTGTAGGGTCTATGGAGGCTTTAAAATATGCGGTTTTAAATGGCGCGGATGCGGTTTATCTCGGAGGAAAAAGATTTGGGGCGAGGGCTTATGCGGATAACTTTACAGATGAAGATTTAAAAGAAGCTTTATCTTTTGCCCATTTATACGGTGTAAAAGTATATGTGACAGTAAACACAATGATCTTTGAAAGAGAAATAAAAAGTGTGTGTGATTATCTTCGTTACTTGGCAAGTATAAAAGTCGATGCAGTGATAGTCTCAGATTTAGGTCTTATTTCTTTTATTCATGATAATTTGCCTCAACTCTGTGTTCATGTTTCAACTCAAGCCCACACTTTTGATGAAGACATTATGTATTTTTATAAAAATTTAGGTGTTTCGAGAGTAGTTGTTGATAGAGAAATGTCTTTAGAAGAAATCAAAAAGCTACCAGATATTTTAGAAATTGAATGCTTTATTCATGGGGCTTTATGTGTGTGTTATTCGGGTCAATGTTTATTTAGTTATTTTAAGGACCATCGAAGTGGTAACCGAGGAACTTGTTCGCAAAGTTGCCGGATGCCTTATAAGCTTTTTAAAGATGGTAAAAATGTTTCATTAGATGGTAAATATTTACTATCAACAAAAGAACTTAATACCTCTTCTCATATCTTTGAACTCTTAGAAAGTAATATAACGTCTTTCAAAGTGGAAGGGAGAATGAAAAGCCCACTTTATGTTGGCTTTATTACGCGTTTTTATCGGCATCTTTTTGATAAGAAAAATTTGAACCCCGAAGACGAAAAAAAATTAAAAGTCCTTTTTAATCGCGATTTTACAAGTGGTTATTTATTTGGTGAAGAAAATATTATGAATTTTAAAACACCGAATCATCAGGGCATAAAATTAGGAAAAGTGACGGAGATAAAAAAAGGTAAAATCAAAATTTTGCTTGAAGACGATTTATATCAAGAAGATGGCATACGTTTTGCAAGTGCGGATAAAGGTTTCATCGTCAATTTTTTATATGATGAAAAAATGCGCCTGATTAATAAAGGGGTAAAAGGGACTTTTGTTTTTGTCGATAATAAGATGGGTTTAAAAAGTAAAGATACGGTTTTAAAAACTTTTGATAAAAATCTTATGATTGAGATTCAAAATTATGAGCCTAAAAAAATAAAGGTGACTTTTGATATTGTTATCACGCGTGAGGATTTTACTTTGAAAATTTATGATAACCGGCATGAAGTTCTTTTAAAAGAAAAAATAGTATCCCAAGCGATTCATAAACCCTTAAGTAAAGAAGATGTAATAAAACAAATGAATCGGTTAAAAGATACACCTTTTGAAATAGAAAAAATAACCATCAAAATGCCGGATGATATTTTTATTCCGGTTTCTTCTATGAATGAAATAAGAAGAAAGGCTATTTTAAAATTAATAGAAAAGAGGCAATCTTATGTATAGTGTGTTTGTTCATACCAAAGAACAATATGACGAAGTGAAAAACTATCCTTTTGAAATGATTTATACCGATAATAAAGACTTATTAAAAGAAGATGCGACACTTTACTATGAGGTGCCAAATTATCCACATGAAAAGAATTTACCCCCAAATATTTATATTCAAGACTTGGGGTGCCTTTACAAGTATAAAGATAAAAATATCGTGACAGGAACCAATTTAAATATTGCCAATTCTTTATCTATCGAAAGTCTCATGCGCTTCAAGGTCAAAAAAATCACTTTATCTTTAGAATGTACTTTAGAAGAATTAAAATTTCTAAAAAAGGCCTCTTCTTATCCTTTAGAAGCTGTGTTATATCATAGACCCTTAGTCATGACTTTAAAACGCCATCCGCTTATTAAGTCTTCCCATTATGAACTGGAAGATTATGAGCATAAACATTATAAAATATTGGTTCGTGAAAATGGGGAGGTTTTAATTTATCATTATGAAGTAATCAATCATTTAGCTTTACAAAAAGACTATGAAACGTTAGGTATTTCTCATTTTCAAATTCGTTTTGTCTTTGAAAACAAAGAAGAAGTTTTGGGTGTTTTAGAAAATTTATTTAAAACGGACCACCCTTGTCATCTTTAGTGTTTTTTGCTACAATATTTATGAATTAAGTAGGTGAAATATGGAAAATACAAGTTTATTTAGTCGAGAAGAAATGGAATGTGCCAATGCCAAATTTATTTTAAAAGAAGTTTCTGAAATCTTAAAGGAAAGAGGGTATAATCCCATTAATCAAATCGTGGGTTATCTTTTAAGTGGAGACCCAGGTTATGTGACAAGTTATAAAGATGCCCGAGAGAAAATAACGAGCTTAGACCGTGCTGATTTACTGGCCTATCTTTTGAAAGGCTATTTATAATGCGTTATTTAGGCCTTGATCTTGGCACGACGACTTTAGGTCTTTCTATAAGCGACAAAACCAATACCATCGCGACACCTTTATATACTCTTAAGTTTTCACCAAACGATTATGAAAGTACATTAAAGTCATTAGAAGAATTGGTTACCGAAAAGAAAATTACCGACTTTGTCTTGGGCTTACCTAAAAATATGAATAATTCTCTTGGGTTTGCCGCAAAGCGGAGTTTAAGTTATGCCGAACTTTTAGAGAAACACTTTGCTATGCCCATTCATTTTGTTGATGAACGTCTTTCCACCGTGGAAGCCGAAAATATTCTTTTAATGAGTGATAAAAGTCGCAAAAAAAGAAAAAAAGTCATTGATAATGTGGCTTCTTCGCTCATCCTCGACACCTATTTAAAAAAGAAAGGACAAGAAAAATGAAAGAAAATTCACCAGTTAATAATAATGTTTTTATGATAAAAGATGAGAAAGGAAATCAAGTAGAATGTGAAGTTTTGTTTACTTTTGATTCTCCTGAGACGAATAAAAGTTATCTTGTATATACTGATAATAAAAAAACAAAAGATGGGGCTTTACAAATATACGCCAATACTTATGATAAAACAGGGCAAAATAAAAATTTAATGCCGATTGAAACCGAAGAGGAATGGAATACTGTGGAAGCCATACTGGCTAAATTAGAAGAAAAAGAAAAGGAAGAAAAATAAGTGAAAAAAGTTGTTGTCATATTATGTAGTTTAATTCTTTTGCTTTGTCTTTTCTTAGGTGGTTTTTATGTCTGGGGCTTAAAAGCTAAAGGTAATGGGGATGCCGTGACTTTTGTGATTGAAGCCGGAACAAGTAAACAAGACATTGCCAAAAATCTTGCGCAAGCTCAGTTAATTCGCAATGAATATGTTTTAGATGCTTACCTTTATTTAACACGTCCAACTTTGCAAGCTGGGGAGTATGAACTTTCTTCTTCTATGACGCCTAAAGAGATGATTGAAAAATTTAAAAAAGGGGATGTCGTTGTTAAAACCGTTACGGTGACCTTAATTGAAGGCCAAAGTGTTGATGATTACGCAGATACTTTAACTAAAACCCTTTCTTTTTCGAAAGAAGAATTTAAAGAAAAAATAAAGGATAAAGACTACTTACAAAGTTTAATTAATACGTATTGGTTTTTAACCGATGAAATTTTAGAGGAGGGTATTTATGAACCTTTAGAGGGTTATTTTTATCCTGATACGTATGAATTTATGCAAAATGCTTCAGTTGAAGATGTTATAAAAAAGATACTCTCTAATACCGATATTAAATTAAGTACTTTAAAAGAAGAAATGGCAAAAAGTAATTATACGGTTCATCAAATTTTAACCCTTTCTTCTCTTGTCGAAAAAGAGGGTATAACAAAAAAAGATAGACAAACGATTGCCCAAGTTTTTTACACCAGAATAAATACAGGTATGCCCTTACAAAGTGATATTAGTTCTTATTATGGGGTTCATAAAAAAATGGGCGAAGAGCTTCTTTTAAAAGATTTACTAGACGTGAACCCTTATAACACGCGTTTGACAGATGGTCAAATGAATGGTAAACTACCTATTGGACCGGTTGATAATGCTTCTTTAGATGCCATTTGGGCTACATTACATCCAACCGAGACAAAGTATGTTTATTTTATTGCAAATACTTGTACGAAAGAAGTTTTCTTCTTTGAAGATTATAATGGTTTCCTTTTAAAGGGTAGTGAACTAAGAAGTATTTGCAAAACAAATTAATGGGAGAGTAAAGAATGAAACAATTAATAATGGACATGGAATCCTATGCGAAAGAAAATAATATTCCTATTATGCAAAAAGAAGGCATTGCCTTTTTAATGAAGTATATTAAAAATAATAATGTGAAAAATGTTTTAGAGATTGGCAGTGCCATTGGTTATTCGGCTATTTTGATGGCTTCTAGTAGTCCAGAATGTAAAGTGACGACGATTGAAAGAGACCAAACGTGTTATTTGGAATGTGTTAAGAATGTCAAAAAATGTAATTTTGAATCCAAAGTTAATGTTGTTTTTCAAGATGCTTTAGAGGTGAATCTCGCTGAAGGAACTCAATATGATTTAATTTTTATTGATGCGGCCAAAGGACAATATCGTAAATTTTTTGAAAAATTTCAATATTTTTTAGCCCCAGATGGTGTCATTGTTACTGATAATTTAAAATTTCATGGTTATGTCGGTAAATCGGATACCATTGAAAGTAAAAATTTAAGACAACTTGTTAAGAAAATAGAAGGCTACATTGAGTATTTAAAAACCAATGAAGAATTTACCACAGAATTTTATAATATCGGTGATGGCGTATCTGTTAGTAAAAGAGTGAATCATGAAAAATAAGTATCTTGTTATTCCTAATACATTTTTACCAAAGTCAAGCAACACCTATTGCTTGCTTTTTCCATTAAAGGACTTTTGTGTCGGTTTCTTACATGAATTCGCTGTCCAAGATATTCCAAGTGATAGTTACATTTACGTGAATCGTCTTTTAGATACACCAAGCATTCTGGCTTTAAAAGATATTTTAGAAAAGTATTCATTTAAAGGGATTGTCTTTGAAGACTTAGGCATTTTAGAACTCATTAAAAGTTTATCCTTATCTTTAGAAACAATTTTTTATCCAACGCATGCGATAACCAGTATCCAAACCCTAAATACTTATTTAGAGTATGTCGATACGGCAGTTATCTCATTAGATATCACTAAAGAAGAGACCCAAGAAATGATAACTAAAACTAAAAAGCCTTTATCTTATTATGTTTTTGGACCTCTTCCTTATATGTATTCTAGAAGGACTCTTTTAACAAACTATGAAAAAAACTTTGCTTTAAAAGAAAATAAACAAAAACTTTTAGAAGATGAAGTTACCCATAAAACTTTTAAAGCTATCGAAAATGCTTATGGCACGGTTTTGTTTGATGAAAATACGTATGATGGACGAATATTTTTGGAAGAAAAAAATGTAAAACATTTTATTATTAATTTTGATTGGGAAAAAGCAGAAATCACGGAAGCTTTTTTTGAAGACTTTTTAAAGCAAAAAAATATGACTAAAACAACGGATGGTTTTTTAAATAAAAAAACGATTTACCGTTTACCACCCAAAAAGGAGGGTTTATGATAGAACTTTTAGCGCCAGCTGGCGATTTAGAAAAATTAAAATTTGCCCTTCATTATGGCGCGGATGCCGTTTATGTGGGCGGGCAAAACTTTAGTTTACGGGCCAATGCTAAAAACTTTTCTTTAGAAGATTTAAAAGAAGCTGTCACTTTTGCACATGAAAGAGGTAAAAAAGTTTATGTTACTGTTAATATTGTTTTTCATGAGGAAGATATTAAAGGTTTAAAAGACTACTTAGTTTCTTTAAGTGATATTGGCATTGATGCGGTTATCGTAAGTGACGTTTATGTTATGAAATTGATTAAAGAGGAAAAGATTCCTTTAGAAGTTCATGTTTCAACTCAAGCCAGTATCTTAAATCCTTATGCGGCCTTGTTTTATAAAAATTTAGGAGCGAAACGTGTTGTTCTAGCAAGAGAAGCCTCAAAAGAGGATATCAAATGTATTAAAGATTTTACAGGCCTTGATTTAGAGTGCTTTATTCATGGGGCCATGTGTACAAGCTTTTCAGGCCGTTGTGTCATGAGTAATGTTTTAACAAACAGGGATGCGAACCGCGGCGGATGTGCACAGATATGTCGTTGGACTTTTAAAACGGATGAAGAACCTATTTTTAGTATGACAAGTAAAGATTTAAATATGGTTTCCCATATTAAAGAAATGATGAATATTGGGGTAAATTCTTTTAAAGTTGAAGGACGGATGCGGGGTATTTATTATATTGCCACTATTATTCATACTTACCGGGCTATCTTTGATAAAATCAAAAATAACACGTTAAAAGAAGAGGAACTTGCGTATTACTTAGACCTTTTAAATCGCTCGGCCAATCGCGATTCAAGTCCGCAGTTTTTTGAAGAGTTGCCTACTTATAAGGAACAATATTTTCTAGGCAGACAAGAAATATCGAATCAAGATTTTTTAGGATTAGTCCTTTCTTATGACGTAGAAAAAAAAGAAGCTTTAATTGAACAACGAAATTATTTTAAGTCAGGGGATATTGTTGAATTTTTTGGTCCGGATATGGAAACATTTACTTATGAAATACATACAATATTAAACGAGAAAAAAGAAAGTATTGAGGTGGCGAATCACCCCAATATGAAAGTTTATTTAAGGGTTCCAACACCTTTACATAAATGGGACATGATGCGTATAAAAGTGTTTGACAAGAAAGACTATTTATAGTATGATGTTGCACGTGAATTTATAAAGAAAGTGAGGCCTTTATTGATGAATCAAGAAATTATTTTGACTCCAGAAGGTTATTTAGATTTAGAAACAGAATTAAACAATTTAAAAAATGTGGTTCGCCCACGTGTGATAAAAGACTTAAAAGATGCGCGTGCACAAGGTGACTTATCGGAAAATGCCGATTATGATGCCGCTAGAGATGAACAAGCCCAAATTGAAGCACGTATTAAGGAACTTGAATTTAAACTTGAACATAGTAAAATTGCAGAAAAAGACGCAAAGGGTTTAGTATCTGTTGGTAATACAGTCGTTATTTTATATGACGATGGTGAAGAAGACGAATATCAAATCGTTGGTTCTATGGAAGCGGATCCTTTTGAAAATAAGATTTCTAATGAAAGCCCTATTGGGGCTGCTGTTTTAGGACATAAAAAAGGAGAAGCTGTTGAAGTTTCTAGTCCAAACGGTTCTTATACAGTGACTATTAAAGACGTTAAATAGACGTCTTTTTTTATGGCTGTACCAGTTATTAAGCTGTCAAAGAATAGGAACTCGTCTTTTAGAAAGAGAAGGATACCTTTTTTTGGTGTCACTTTTTGACCTTTTTTTATATTATTTTTTCTGTCTTACGATATAAGTTATGTTAGAGTAAGGATAAGTAAAGGTAGCGTGAAGTATAAATAAGAGAAATGTTTATTGGCTATTGTTGGCGTTTTGGTGGTTACTTTTAGCATGCTTGGTTTTTGTATGCTTTTTGGGTTTTAAATTTAATTCAATCAGGTGAAAATGAAATGGTCACTTCTTGTTTTAATGTGACATTCACAGATAAAAATAACATTAATATTGAAAAAGCATATCCGATATAGGATGAAGAGAGTAAAAAACTAACGCCTTATGAATTTACAATTATGAATACTTGTGATTCTTATATGGCGTATCATGTTAATCTTGATATTTTAAAGACTTCAACTTTAACAAATTATAATGCGGTTAAAACAATGATTTTTGATAAAAAGGCAGAGACTGAAAATTTACTCCTGCTAGATTTCCTTTCTCACTAGGAAGTGACAAGTAAAAATGCTAGTACAACTTACAATTTGACAACGGGTTACTTAGACAGTAAAGGAAGTAAAACCTACACGTTAAGATTATGTGTTTTAGCTGTGCCAGAAGGCGTTCAAGAGACTTTATTTTCATCAAGGGTGGTTGTGACAACAAGTTCTGTTGACGCCCTTCCTGATTATTTTTGAGAGGCTAATCCAGATATCTCAGGGAATGTGAAGGCTTTTTATGGTTATGAAAGAAGTAATGATACGGTTGTAAGAACAACTTCTTGGACAAGAAAAATAGGGCTTATTTATTTAAGTGATTATGGCTATGCAACCAGTGGTGATGCGACGAGTAATTGAAAATCTTGCTTTGCTAGGTCTTTTTATAACTGGGGGGAATCGGATGTTTTGAATTGTAAAGATAATGATTGGATTTTTGATGCTAACATTTATTCATTTGTTATGACTCCAGGAGCTATGTCTGGTAATGCTAATTTTGTTTTTCGTATTAATGTTAGTGGTAGAACGAATATGGTCTTTGTTTCAACAAATTATGTGGTAAAACCCGCTACCTATTTAGTTACAAATGCTAAGATAACGGCCGGTGAAGGTACATTAAATAATCCTTATATTTTAGAAATTTAAAAAGGGCAATGTCTCTTTTTTTGTTTTAGAAACTTATGATATAATAAGGCATATCGGGTGATGAAATGAAAAGCTATTTATGTATTGATTTAAAAAGTTTTTTTGCGTCTGTCGAATGTCGAGAAAGAAATTTAGACCCTTTAAAAACCAATTTAGTGGTCGCGGATGAAGAAAGGACCGATAAGACAATATGTTTGGCAATTACGCCCAGTTTGAAAAAATATGGTTTAGGAGGACGGGCTAGACTTTATGAGGTCAAAGAAGTCGTGCGTAAAGAAAATTATAAACGAAGGAAAAAAGTGTTTCGTTTTACCAAAAAAAGCTATGACGATGAGGAGTTAAAGAATAATCCTTACGCGGAGTTAGATTTTATTATCGCCTCACCGCGGATGCGTTATTATATGAAATATAGTACGAAGATATTTTCAATCTATTTAAAGTATATTTCCAAAGATGATATTTATAGTTATTCAATCGATGAGGTTTTTATTGACGCTACTTCTTATTTGTCATTGTATCATAAAACGCCAGAGGAACTTGCAACGATGATTATTAAAGATATTTATGATACGACTGGTATTACGGCCACCGCGGGCATTGGCACCAATTTATATTTAGCCAAGATAGCTATGGACATTGTGGCCAAACATATGTCTCCGAATTCTTTTGGGGTTCGTATTGCATCTTTAAATGAAATGACGTACCGTGAAAAGTTATGGTGTCATGAACCTTTAAGTGATTTTTGGCGGGTAGGCAAAAAAAGCATGGCCAAACTTTTAAATTATAACATTAAAACGATGGGGGATATTGCCCTTTGTTCTCATCAAAACGAAGAGCTTTTATATAAACTTTTTGGAGTTAATGCCGAGACATTGATAGATCATGCTTGGGGTTATGAACCTGTGACGATTGCACAAATTAAAAAGTGTCGCCCCATGAGTAAGAGTATTTCCCAGGGCCAAGTATTATCCTGTCCTTATGAAGCTTCAAAGGTAAGGCTTATTATCCGGGAAATGGTGGATTTAATGTGCTATGAATTAGTAAGTAAGCATTTTATGACCGATAAGATTGTTTTACATATTGGCTATGACGTGGACAACTTATCCGATTTTCATCGCTGCCAATATATTAAAGGGGAACTTGTGAGTGACATGTATGGTAGAAAAGTTCCCAAACCGGCTCACGGCACCATACGTTTAACAAAAAAAACCGCTTCTTCGAAACTTTTAAGTGCCAAGGCCTTAGAGCTTTTTGAAAAAATTATTAATCCCTATCTTCTTGTTAGACGTCTTACTATTTCTTTTGAAAATTTAGCTTATGATAATGAAGAAAAACTGCAGAAAGAAAATGTTCAGTTTGATTTATTCACGGATAATCTAAAAAAAGATGAAGATAAAAAACAAGAACAAAAAGATATCCAAAAAGAACATGAAATCCAAAAAGTTATTTTAAATATCAAAAAGAAATATGGTAAGAATGCTATTTTAAAGGGGATGAATTTAGAAGAAGGCGCAACTGCTCAGGAACGAAATAGAGAGGTTGGTGGTCACCGTGCTTGAAAAATACCAAGAAATTATTCATTTACCCCATCATGAATCCTTGGTTCATAAGAGAATGTCTTTAGAAGAAAGAGCGTATCAGTTTGGTTCTTTCGCTGCTTTAACGGGTTTTAAAGAACAAATTAAAGATGCCGAAAGAGTCGTGGATAAAAAACCTGTTTTATCTTCAGATGAATTAGACGTCTTAGATTATAAGTTTAAATGGCTTATTCAAAATCTTTATCAAAAGCCACTCATTTGGCTTACTTATTTTGTCAAAGATAAAGATAAAAATGGGGGGTATATTTTAAATAGAAAAGTGACAGTTTTTAAAATCAATATGGAAAAGAAAAGGCTTATCACTACCAAAAAAGAAGAAATTCCTTTAAAAAACATTTTGGATATAACACTATCTACCGAAGATTTTAAAAGTTTGTGATATAATTACTTTGAAAGAAGGAAAGTTTATGTATACCATTATGGATTATTTAAAATACTATCAAAATATTTCTCTTGATGACATTCATTTAAACATCCTAGATCAACTTGTCATGGCCATTTTAGTTTATTTACCCGTACCCGATTTTAAAGGCTTTAAAACATGGTCAGAATTTTATTCTTTAGCTAAAGAAAAAGAAAACGAAGACTATAAAGGTATGATGGTTCCCAAAAGCTATGAAGTATTAAATTATATTAAAGATTCTTTACGTTATAAAAAGATGAAAATCGCCAATTTCACGAATGTGAAAAACGAAAAAACCCAATTTGGAGCCTGTAAATTTCTTTTGGGCAAAAATACTATTATTGCTTTTAAAGGAACGGATGCTTCTTCAATTGGTTGGTTTGAAAACTTTAGACTTTTATATGAATATCCTACCTATACACAGCGTCTTGCTTTAACTTATTTAGAAGAAAACATCAAATTTAATGATAAAAATGTTTATGTTGTAGGTCATAGTAAAGGTGGTAATCTTGCGATGTCTAGTGCTATGGAGTTAAATGCCTCTTTATTTAAAAAAGTAAAAAAGGTTTATAATTTTGATGGCCCTGGTTTTTTACAAAAGGAATATCAATCGTTAAAGTTTAAAGAGTTACAGCAAAAGCTTGTTAACGTGATTCCAACTGGTTCAGTAGTAGGTTGCCTTCTTTACAATAAAGATTATCTCGTTACCGAAAGTAGAGAACTTGCCTTTAATGAACATTATCCAACCACTTGGGGTGTATTTGGTGAATTTTTCCAAGAAGGTGTCTTATCTTCAGTATCGAAATACCTTCATGAAAGCACTACGAAAGGCTTAGATAATTTAGAATCTGAAAAGTTAAAAGAAGCGATTGAAATGCTGATTTTAAATGTCGATAAAAAATATGATGAAGAATTTGAATTCAATTTAAATGATATCAAAAATCTTCTAAAAAATAGAGAAAATTTAGATGCCGATGTGGTTAAATATTTACTTGAAATGATTTCTTCGATGATGAATGCGACGAAAGAAAATAAATAAAGAAAGGAAGTTACCATGAAATTACAATTTGAATTAATAAAAACAGAAAAGAAGACACAAGGAAGATTAGGTAAAATCTATTATAATAATAAAGAATATGAGACACCCATGTTTATGCCTGTAGGTACACAAGCAACGGTCAAAACATTAAGCCCAGAAGAAGTCAAAGAAACGAAAGCTGGCATTATTTTAGCTAATACGTATCATTTATGGCTAAGACCTGGTGATGAGATTGTTAAAAAAGCCGGTGGCCTACATAAATTTATGAATTATGATGGACCTATTTTAACTGACTCAGGCGGGTTTCAAGTTTTTTCTTTAGCAAGGCCTAAAGATATTACCGAAGAAGGGGTGCATTTTAAAAACCAATATAATGGGGATAGGCTTTTTTTAACACCTGAAAAATCCATTAAAATTCAGGAAAATTTAGGTAGTGATATTGTGATGAGCTTTGATGAGTGTCCACCGGCGAGTGCCTCTTATGATTATTTAAAACAAAGTGTCGAAAGAACACTTCGGTGGGCGAAGCGAGGAAAAGATGTTTTTAAAGGGGAAAATCAACTTTTATTTGGTATTGTTCAAGGGGGTGCTTATGAAGACCTCCGAAAACTTAGTGCAGAAAGCCTAGTGGCTATGGGATTTGATGGATACTCTATCGGTGGCGTTGCCAACGACCATGAATCTAAAGAAGATATGTATAAAGCTTTTTCCTATTCGACAAAATATTTGCCAGAAGATAAATTACGTTATGCGATGGGGATAGGAGAACCAATAGATTTAGTAGAAGGAGCTATAAGAGGTGTTGATTTATTTGACTGTGTCACACCCACTCGTTTAGCTCGTCATGGCCATGCCTTTACAAAATACGGTAAAATCAATTTGAAAAATGCCAAGTACAAAGAAGACTTTACTCCTATTAGTAATGAGTGTGATTGTTATGCTTGCAAACATTATACAAAAGCTTATATTAGACATTTAATCAATGCAGATGAAACTTTTGGAGCCCGTCTTTTATCCATCCATAATATTCGTTATCTTGTTTCTTTAATGGAAGAAATAAGGGAGGCTATTAAAGAAGACCGCCTTAATGACTTTAGAGAAGAATTTATCCAAAATTATTATGGAGAAAAACATGACTAATTTTAAACTATGTCTCGGAACGCTTTTTATAAGTGTTTTTCTTATCTTTGGCTATTCTTTTTATGGTGTTTATAAAGAACATGAAAAACGTCTTCGACTTGTTTCTGAAAAACGAATTACCGAAGCTTGTGAAACCTGTTTTTTAGAAGGAAAATGTTCTCAAGAGAAAACGACGTTAGAAGACCTTATGACTTTAAATTACTTAAAAGAAGAAGTAAATCCCCTTACGAAACTTTATTATTCGCATGCCTCCTACGTGCTTAAAGAAAATAATACTTATGTTTTTTATGAAGTAAATGATTAAGTGTAAACTTCTTCTTGACACTCGGGGGGGGGGTATCTGCTATAATCATCATAGGTAAGCTATGGTGATTTTTTTTGTATTCAAAAAATTACTATTGCTCTCCACATTTATAACTAAATGGTATGGAAATTATAGTGCTTTATGTCATAAGTAAAAAAAGTTTAAAGCAAAACAAACTGTTACATACTAAAGAGAAAAGGAGTTGTTCCATTTATGGATAAGAAGAAAAGAAATATATTAGTTTTAGCTGTTTTATTAATAGGTATCATCGCTATTATAGGAGTATCCTATGCCTTATGGGTCTTAAACTTAACTCAAACAGGACAAAATGATATTGTTTCCTCTTGTTTTAATATTACTTTCACAGATAAAGACAATATTAGCTTACAAAAGGCTTATCCAATATTAGATGAAGAAGGAAAGAAGTTAACACCTTATGAATTTACGATTACAAATAATTGTGATTCCTATGCATCCTTTAATGTTAACTTAGAAGTACTAAACACCACGACCTTAACCAACAATGATGCAGTTAAAGTTATGATATCATCAAAGACAGGTGATACCGAGACAGAGATAACCACAAACTTATTATCCAGTTATAAAACCACAACGAAAACTTTAGATAATGCTCAAACAGCCTTTAATTTAACAACAGGCTACTTAAATGCTAAAGAATCTAAAACGTATACCTTAAGATTATGGCTAGACGAAAATGTGGGTATGAATACCGAAGGAGTTCAAAATGCCAAGTTTAGTTCTAAAATAGTTGTTACAGCAAGCTACATAGAACAAATACCTGTCGCGGGCAAAGATGTCTTAAGCTATGTTAAAGAAAATGCTGATTCTTCTTCAACAGATGTTTATACTGTTCCAAATAAAACAAGTGATAGTTGTACGTATACTTTAGCCTATGATGGAACAAGTGATAACAATTTAAGATATGTTGGGTCTAATCCTTGTAACTATGTTACTTTTAATGGTGAAAAAGCTGGATGGAGAATTATAGGAATCTTAAATACTCCAGAAGGACAAAGAATGAAATTGATTCGAACAAATTCTTTAGGAAATTTATCGTGGGATAATACAAACACAGTAAGTTATAGCAATGATTGGACAACTGGTACTTTACAAACTTTGCTAAATAGTGGAGCATATTATAACAGAACAACCGGGCAATACTATAATGATGTTACTACAGCAACATTAGATTTTACAAGTAATGGCTTAACAGAATCAGCAAAAAATCAAATAGATACTATAACGTGGAAATTAGGAGGAACAGCAAGTTATACCAGTTCATCAAATGGATTGGCAAGTCATTGGTATACCTATGAAAGGGGAACAACCGTATATACGGGAAGACATACAGAATGGCAGGGAAAAGTTGGATTGATGTATCCAAGTGATTATGGTTACGCGACAAGCGGTGGTACTAGTATGAATAGAGCCGGTTGTTTAGCCAAAGAGTTATATAACTGGAATGATGCAAGTGATTGTAAAAACAATGATTGGCTTTTAGATTCAAGTATTTCTCAATCGACATTAGTTCCGAATTCGTCTAATTCTAACGAAGTGTTCAGTGTCACCGCCACTGGCTTTGTCAACGTCGACTATGCGTGCAGCGATTTTGCGGTTCGCCCTTCGGTATATCTGATACCCTCTACGACGATTTTAGGCGGTGAAGGAACCCTTGAAAATCCTTATGAGATTGGGCAGCTGGAAAAAGCTAGCTTATAAGTTAACGGTGTATCATGTGATACACCGTTAATTTGGCTTTTTATTAATTCCTACCATCGAGCCTAGGGTACTAGAAAGAATTAAAACAGCATAGTAGATGATTCTTTCTAAAGAAAAGTGGTCATGATAAAAAACCATATTGATAAAAAGGAGAATAAAAATAAGCCATAATCCTATTTTTAAACCTTCTAAAAACCCTTTTCTTAAGGCTTTTTTACCATATTCAAAGCCTATTAAGAATAAAAATAATATCATTCCGATAAAGATAAATGTGTTGGATAACTTAAAATGAAGAATATCGAAATAATTAAATGTTGTTAGAATTAATGAAAATAAAATTAAAAAGCCTAGAAATATTAAACTGGTAAAACCTAATTTTTTTAAATTGTGCATTCTATCACCTATTAAACTATATGAATGTTTAAAAAAAATAGAATAAGACCATAATAAAAATAGGTGATAAGAATGCAAGAATTAGGTTCTATTATTTATCGAACTATTTTTTTCTATTTTTTTATTGTTTTACTTTATCGTATTATGGGTAAAAGAGAGATAGGACAACTTGGGGTAACCGATTTAATTATTTCTATTCTAATGGCTGAGATGGTAGCCATATCTATTGAAAATATTGAGAAATCTATTTGGCAAACTATTATTCCTTTATTCTTACTGGGTTTATTAGAAATTGTTTTAGCGTATATTAGCATAAAATCACGTACTTTCCGGCGTCTTTTTGATGGGAAACCCTCGTTAATTGTCTGTAATGGTAAAGTAAATTATAAAGAAATGGTAAGACAACGTTATAGTATGGATGATCTTCTTTTAAGTTTAAGACAAAAAGAGGTCAAAGATATTCAGGATGTTGAGTATGCCTTTTTAGAACCTAATGGTAAGCTTTCTATCTTTAAATACAATTTGTTTAAAATTTCTTCTTCTTATCCTATGCCTTTAATTTTAGATGGAGAGATAAATAAAAAAACTTTAGAATTTTTACGTAAAGACAAAGTTTGGTTAACCTTTGAATTACAAAAAAAGGGTTTAGAAATAGAAGATGTTTTTTATGCCTTTTATAACCATCAAAAAATTTATTTAATCTTAAAAGATGAAATGGGGTAAGGTACTGTTTTTCATCTTTTTTTATGCTAAAATAAGAAAGACCAGAAAGAAGAGATTTTTATGTACAGTTATATTAAAGGAATTGTTACCGGAGAAGAGAAAAACTCGATTATTTTAGAAAATCATGGGATAGGTTATGAAATATTTGTTTCGAATCCTTATGCTTTTTCGAAAGAAGAAGAGCAAACGGTTTATATTTATCATCACATAAGAGAAGATGAAGAAAGTTTTTACGGTTTTAAAACTAAAGAAGAAAAAGAGCTTTTTCTGCGTCTTATTAATGTTAAAGGTGTTGGACCTAAACTTGTGATGCCGATGCTTGCTACGGGAAGTGTAAACGGTATCATTGATGCGATTGATAGAGAAAATGTTTTATATTTAAAAAAATTTCCTAAAGTAGGGGAGAAAGTGGCTAGGCAAATTATTTTAGACTTAAAAGGTAAACTTGCTATAGACACATCTGAAGTCTCTTCAAGTGACTTTGAAGAACTTATTAGTGTGTTAGAAGGTTTAGGCTATAAGACGGCAGATATTAAAAAGATTTTACCTAATGTGGATGCTAGTAAAAAAGTCGAAGATCAAGTTAAAGAAGCCTTAAGATTGCTTCTTAAGTAAGGGTTTATGAATTCTGTTACCCAAAATTTATTATTAGGTATTTATAAAGAGATAGGGCCACTACCTAAAAAGCCTAAAAAAGCTAAGAAAACTAAGAAAACTAAAAAATAGGAGGAATATTATGGATAATCATATTTTGGAAAGTGAAAAACAAGAAACGGATATTTTTGAAAATAATATAAGACCTCAAAGTCTAAAAGAATATATTGGTCAAGAAGAAATCACGAGTAATTTAAGTGTTTTTATTGAAGCCAGTAAAATACGTAATGAATCTTTAGATCACGTTTTACTTTATGGCCCTCCGGGTCTTGGTAAAACAACTCTTGCCCATATTATTGCTAATGAACTTGGTGTCAATCTAAAGACAGCTAGCGGACCATCTTTAGAAAAAAGTGGGGATTTGGCCGCGGTTTTATCTACTTTAGAGCCAGGTGATGTTTTGTTTATTGATGAAATTCACCGGATGCCTAAGTTTATAGAAGAAATTTTATATCCAGCGATGGAAGATTTTGAATTGGATTTGGTTATTAACAACGATGGGAAAAGTCGCAACCTAAAAATAGATTTACCCCCTTTTACTTTAGTTGGGGCAACCACAAGAGCCGGTGATATTTCGGCTCCTTTACGAGATCGTTTCGGGATAATTAATAAATTACAATATTATTCGGAAGAAGAATTACAGGAAATTATTTTAAGAACAAGTCGGGTTTTAGAAATGCCTATTGATAATGATGCGGCGTTACTTTTAGCAAAAAGATGTCGTAAAACACCGCGTATTGCTAATCGTTTATTTAAAAGAGTTCGTGATTTTGCCTTAGTTGGTGGGGCAAAAACCATAACGTATGATTTAGCAAATAAATCTTTGAAACGGTTAAAGGTAGATGAAGATGGTTTAGATGCTATTGATATTGAATATTTAACGAGTTTAATTGAAAAATTTGGGGGTGGCCCTGTTGGTATTGAGACCATTAGTACTAGTATTGGTGAAGAAGTTTCAACGATAGAAGATGTCGTGGAACCTTTCTTATTGCAAGAAGGATTTATTAAACGGACACCAAGAGGACGCATGGCTTGTGAAAAAGCTTATAAACATTTAAAAATAAGTCATAATGAAGGATTATTTGATAATGATTTTTAAATTGTAATGAGACAATTAATGATAAGAACAAATAGATGAATAAATAACCTTAAAGAACTTTTTTAGATTGTTGAAATACTATTGTTTTTACCTTTAATCATTAAAGTGATAACGAAATTTTTAACATAGTCTTTCTGTTATGATACTTTTTTAAGTTGATTTTTCCGTTAAATTAATAATGTCAATTTTGTGTAAATTTGCTTTACAAACGAAGACTTGCCTTTTATAATAATAGATAAATTGTTTAGGGAGTGGTCATATGGCAAAAACATTACCTGTTATGCTACTTAAAGATTTTGTTTTGCTACCCAACCAAGAGGTGAAAGTAGAACTTAATCATACGCTCTCTTTTAAGACACTGGAATTAAGTGAAAAGTATTTTAATAACGAAATGATATTAGTTTCACCAAAGGATTCTTTAGAGGAACGTCCTGAAGTGGATGACTTGCCAGATGTTGCTGTAATTGGTCAAGTGACAAAAAAAATAACGCTTCCAAATGATCATATACGAGTAACTATCAAGGGCATTAAAAGAGTGAAAATAGCAAGGTATTTTAATAACAAGCATGAAAGTGATGTTTTGGAGTGTCGCTTTTATGTGCTTCATTTACCTAAAATTGATGAAACAGAAGAGCTTTCCTTACAAAGAGAATTAAAACGTTTATTTCGTAAATTTATTCGCTCTAATCCTAATTTTTCTAACAACTCATTATCTGAAATTCAAAACGTGCATGATTTAAATGAACTTACAGATTTTATTGCGGGCTTACTTCCTACAACCAAAGAAAATAAAATCTTTTACATGGAAGAGTTAAATGCCTTAAAAAGAGCTAATAAACTTATTCAAGATTTAGTTGTTGAATTAAAGATTATTAAATTAGATCAACAAATTAATGAATCTTTACAAGAAGAGATGGAAAAAAGTCAAAAGGAATATGTTTTACGAGAAAGAATTAAAGAAATAGAAAAAGAGCTTGGCGAAGAAAATAAAAAACAAGATGAAGTGGATACTTACCTAGAAAAACTGTCTTCTTTAAATCTTCGTCATAGCACGTTAAAAAAGATTGAGGCTGAGATTCACAAGTATGAATGTATGAATGAAATGAGTCCTGAGATAGGCTTTTCTAGAAACTATTTAGAACTTTTCTTTGCTCTTCCTTGGAATGAAGAAAGTATTGAACAAGAAGATTTAAAAGAAATTGAAAAAAATTTAAATAAAACACATTATGGTTTGGAAAAAGTAAAAGAACGTATCTTAGAGTATGCGGCGATGAAAAAAAGAAATCCCTTACTTCCAGCGCCTATTATTTGTTTAGTAGGTCCTCCAGGAGTAGGTAAAAGTACGATAGCCTCTTCCATTGCGAAAAGTCTTCACCGTTCTTTTTACAAAATAAGTGTTGGTGGTTTAAATGACTCAACTGAACTTGTTGGAAACAGGCGTTCTTATATAGGAAGTGCTCCAGGTAAGATTATCGAAGCTTTAAAAAAATGTGGTACGAAAAATCCGTTGTTATTAATTGATGAAGTAGATAAAATGGTAAAAGACTATAAAGGAGATCCTGCTAGTACGCTTCTTGATATATTAGATCCAAATTTAAATCAAGATTTTATGGATTCTTATCTAGAAGAACCTTTTGATTTAAGTCATGTTCTTTTTCTTTTAACCGCGAATAATAAGGATAATATTCCTAGTGAACTAAAAGATCGTTTAGAAATTATTGAATTATCCAGTTATACGCTCTTTGAGAAAATAACCCTTGCAAAAAATTATTTAATCCCACGTATTTTAAATGACTATCATGTTTTAAAAGAAGAAATTAATTTAACGGATGAGGCCTTAAAGACGTTGATACTTAATTATACTTCAGAAGCGGGTGTTAGGGATTTACAACGAAAATTACATGATATCTATCGAAAAATTATTTTACAAAGTATGAAAGAAGAACAAAATTTAAGATTTTCTTTAGAACCGAAAGATTTAAAAAAATATTTAGATACTCAGGATTTAAAAGAACAAGATAAACCTCTTTTACACGGGAGTGGTCTTGTTAATATGCTTGCGGTGACACCTTTTGGAGGGTCTGTCATGCAAGTAGAAGCCATCTCTTTTAGTGGTAAAGGTGAGATTTATACGACAGGCTCTTTAGGAGATACGTTAAAAGAATCTTTAAAAGTCGTCACAAGTTATATAAAAGCCAATAGTTCTTTATTTGGTTTAAGTGAAAATAGTTTTAATAAGAAAACAATTCATTTACACTTTTTAAGTGGGGCCATTCCTAAAAATGGCCCAAGTGCTGGTGTTTCTATTACAACATCTTTAATAAGTCTTTTAAAAAAGAAGAAAGTACCAAAAGATATTGCTTTTACAGGAGAAATGACTTTAAGAGGAGAAATTTTACCAGTTGGAGGCATTAAAGAAAAACTAATTGGGGCTTATAATTATGGGATAAAAAAGGTTTATATACCTTCTAAGAATAAAAATGATGTTAAAGAGATTCCTAAAGAAGTTAAAAATAATTTAGAAATCGTTTTAGTAAGTAATTATTTAGAAATTTATAATGAAATTTTTCAAAAATAAAAAGGAGTTATATGAAATACAATTGGAATTTAGAATTACTATGTACAGATGAAAAATGGTTAGAAATATATCAAGAACTAGAACAATTAATTGCAAAATTAAATAAGGATATAAAATCTTTTTTAGATAATCCAACGACTTTTAATTCTTTTCTAGAAGAGTATATTAAAGCAACTCTTCAAATAGAAATCGTTTACTGTTATCCTAGAAGATACCTTGATATTTCTTTAAAAGATGAAAAATATCAAAATCTTTTTGCTAAAGCAATTAATTTGTATAATCATCTTTTGAAATTGATTTATCGTTTTGAACAAAATATTTTAGAAAATAGTGATTTAGTAAAAAAGTATTTAGAAGATAAAAAGGTTTCATTTTATAAAAGATATATAAATCTTATTTTAAGAAGGAAAGATCATCTATTAAAAAATGATACTCAAAAAATCAAATATGAACAAAATAATCAAGAAATTAAACAAAATTATGAAAACATGTTTAACAATGGGTTTAAAATAGAAAATGCTTTAGTCGATGGTGAAAAAATAGAAATAAATCGTTTCAATTATAATCGTTTACTTTTAGATAAAAGCCCATCAAAACGTCGTGTGATTTTTGAACTTTATACTAAGGAGTACATAAAAAATAATGATATTTTAACTCAATTATATCTTTCAAAATTACAAAATGAAATAGAGTTATCTAAACAAGAAAACTTTTCTTCATTATTAAGTAAAAAATTATTTGAATTGGAACTTGATCCTATTGTTTTTGATACTGTTTTAAAACAGGTTAATGAAAATTTAAGAATTATGCATGAATATACTTACTTGAAAAAAAGAATGCTTAGTTTAGAGGAGTTTCATTTATATGACACCGGACTTTTACCTAATTTCACGATAAAGACAAAATACTCTTTTGAAGAAGCCTTAATTATTGTCAAAGGAGCTTTAAATGTTTTAGGGAGTGATTATATTTCTTTAATTGATAAGATGTTTGATGAGGGATGGGTCGATGTTTATCCAAAGGATGATAAAAGGTCATATTCTTATACATGTCTTTCTTATGTAGGTGCTCCTTATGTTTTAATGAATTATGATGGTTCTTTAAATGCTATTAGAACTTTGGCTCATGAAGTAGGCCATACTTTAAATGCTTATTACTCCAAAAATAAGAATTCTTTTGCCTATTTTGAGATACCATATTTGCTTACAGAAATAGCTTCTAAAGTAAATGAACTTCTATTAAATGATTATCTTCTAAAGATTTCAACAGATGAAGAAATGAAAAAATATGTTTTGAATAATAATGTTAGCAATTTAGGTAATTCTTTGTTTGGACAGGTCATGTTGACTGAATTTGAACATACTGTAATAAAGAAAATGGAGATTAATGAGAAAATATCCAAAGAAGATTTAAATAATATTTATTTAAAAATTAGTCAAAAGTATAATGGGGATGGCTTAACTTATGATGAATATGTTAAGTATGGATGGAGTAAAATTTCATCTTTTGTTATGCAAGATAGCTATTATTTATATCAATATTCTCTTGGTATGGCTATTGCTACAAACATTTACAAAAGAATTTTGGCAGGTGAACCAAATATTGTGGAAAAATATAAGAAATTTTTAGCAATAGGAAAAAGAAAGTCTATAACTCAAGCACTTTCAGAATTAGATATTGATTTACAAGATGGTAAATATATGACAAAAGCAATGGAATTTTTAGAACAAAATATTACTTTATTAAAAGAATATTTTAATTGACAAGAGTTGATTATTTTTCTATAATGAGATGGTAAAAAAACGTTAAGACACGTTTATAAAGTGGCTTTTTAAAGAGAGTTTGGGGTAGGTGAAACCAAATAAAAGCTTTTTATAAATATCACTTAAATACCACGTTTTCGGGTAACTTCCGTTACAGGTCAAATAAGTTAAAGTAAGGATGGTACCGTCTTTTAGACTCCTTTGGTATCATCTTTTTTTATGGAAAGGATTTGTTTATGAAAAATTTTAAAGAACTGGATAAAAGAAATGTCCATGAAGTTGAAAGTAGTTTGAGTCAAAAATGGCAAGAAATGGATATTTTAAATTTATCTATTGAAAAACGTGCTAAAAATAAAAACTGGGTTTTCTATGATGGACCTATCTATGCGAATGCCAAACCTGGTATTCATCATGTTTTAGCCAAAACGATAAAAGATAGTTTTTGCAAATATAAAACTATGCAAGGTTATCGTGTTTTAAGAAAAATTGGGTTAGATACGCATGGCCTTCCTATCGAAGTTAATGTTGAAAAAAAATTAGGTTTTAAAAGTAAAGCGGATATCGAGGCTTTTGGTATTGAAAATTTCTGTAAAGAATGTAATAAAGCTACCGCAACTAATATTGGTGAAGTAAATGATGTCACCCATATGATGGGCCAATTTATTGACTGTGAGCACCCTTATATTACATGTACTAATGATTATATTGAATCAGAATGGTGGCTTTTAAAAGAAATCGATAAAAAAGGTCTTTTATACCATGGTAATAAAGTTTTACCATACTGTCCAAGATGTGGGACAGAACTTTCAGCTAATGAAGTAAGTCAAGGATATCAACAAGACAGTGTTAATACGGTTATTGTTCCTTTTAAAAGATGTGATGCGGAAGAATATTTCCTTGTTTGGACAACAACTCCATGGACTTTAATTGCTAATGTTGGTTTATGTGTTCATCCAAATCTTACTTATGTCAGAGTAAAAAGTGATGAAAAAGTCTATATTTTAGCTGAAAGTTTAGTAGAAAAAGTTTTTGATGGTAAAGAATATGAAATCTTAAGTTCTTGCCTTGGTAAGGATTTAGAAGGTATTTCCTATGAACAACTTTTACCTTTTGTAAACGTAGAAGGTAAAGCTTTTAAAGTAGTAAGTGATTCATATGTCACGAGTGAAGATGGAACAGGCATTGTTCATTTAGCGCCTGCTTATGGTGAAGATGATAACCGTGTTTGTAAAGAAAAAGGCTTAGCTTTTTTAAATGTTGTTGATAAAGATGGAACTTACATAGAAGGTCCTTGGAAGGGCACTTTGGTTACCGATAACGAACTTGAAATAACTATTGTAAAATGGTTAAAAGAAAATAATAAACTCTTTAAGAAAATCAAAATAGTTCACGTTTATCCTCATTGCTGGCGATGTAAACAACCCCTTATTTATTATGCTAAACCAGCTTGGTATATTAAAACAACCGCTTATAAAGAAGAAATTATTAAGGCTAACGAAGGAATTAATTGGTATCCTTCTTATGTGGGAACCAAACGTTTTAATAATTGGCTTTCTAATATGGTAGATTGGGGTATCAGCCGTAATCGTTACTGGGGATGTCCTATGCCTATTTGGATTTGTGATAGCTGTGGCGAGAAAAAAGTCATTGGTAGTCGTGCCGAATTAAAAGAAAATTTAATAGAAGATGTAGATATTTATAAAACAGAACTTCATCGTCCTTATGTGGATAATCTTCATTTAAAATGCCCTTGTTGTAGGGGCGTTATGACGCGTATCAAAGATGTCTTAGATGTTTGGTTTGATTCAGGAGCTATGCCTTATGCGCAATACCATTATCCGTTTGAAAATAAAGAACTTTTCGAATCGCAATTTCCGGCTGATTTCATCGCCGAAGGTGTTGACCAAACAAGAGGTTGGTTCAACTCTTTATTATGTATTTCAACTCTTGTATCTGGGGTATCAAGTTTTAAAAATGTTGTTGTTAATGATATGGTCTTAGATTCATATGGTAAAAAAATGAGTAAGTCTGTCGGAAATATTATTGATCCAATTAAAGAACTTACCGATTATGGTGCGGATATTATTCGCTTTTATATGATGATGGCTTCACCTGTTTGGACGCCTTTAAAATATGATGCCAATGGTTATAAAGAAGTTTATTCTAAATTTATTAACCCTTTAAAAAATACGTATAGTTTCTTTCAAATGTACGCGAATACCGATAACATTGATACGGATGAATGTGTTGTACCTTATCTAGATAGAGAAGAAATTGATAAATGGCTCCTTTCTAAGTATAATCATTTAGTCAAATATGTCACGGATTCCTTCGAAGAATTTGATTTAAATAAAGTGACCAAAGCTTTAGCTAACTTTGTTTCTGAAGATTTATCTAACTGGTATATTAGACGTAATAGAAAAAGATTCTGGGCAAGTGATTTAGATACTTCTAAGAAAAGTGTTTACATGACAACTTATGAAGTTTTAGTGGGTCTATGTAAACTTGTCGCCCCAATTTGTCCATTTATTTCGGAAGAAATTTATCAAAATTTAACAGGTGAAAAAAGTGTTCATTTAGCCGATTATCCAAAATGTGATGAAACTTTATTTAACGATGAATTAGAAGAAAAAATGGATTTAGTAAGAGATTTGATTCGTCTTGGTAGAAACGTGAGAGAAGATGTTAAAATAAAGGTTCGTGAACCCTTACAAACCGTTTATTTAGATGGTAAAACAGAAAATGTTTTAAAAGATTTAGTGCCACTTATTAAAGAAGAATTAAATGTTAAAGATGTTGTTTTCATAAGTGATTTAACATCTTACATGAATTTCTTAGTAAAACCAAACTTTAAAGAAGTAGGTAAAGTATTGGGTTCAAAAATGAAAGATTTCCAAAATATGCTTGCTAATTTAACCGATGAAGAGATTTCTTCTTTAGAAAATGGCAAAGAAATTCATTGTTCTTTAAATGGAGAAGAGATACTTGTCACGCCTAATATGGTAGATATTCGGGTAAGTGCTAAGGAAAATATGGCGGTAGCTATGGAAAATAATCACTTTGTTATTTTAGATACGACTCGTAATGAAAGTCTTATTTTAGAGGGAATCGCCAGAGAATTTGTTAGCAAAGTTCAAAATATTCGTAAAGAAAAAGACTTTAATATTACCGACCGTATTGTGATTTCTTATTATGGTACGGCTCGTTTTGATGACGTATTAAAACAATTTAAAGAATATATTATGGAAGAAACTTTAGCCGTTTCTTTCATCAGCAATCCTGATATCAAAACAAAATACGATATAAATGGGGAAGAAGTCTTATTAGATGTATTTGTAAGTGAAGAATAGTCCTTGGGGATTATTCTTTTTTAAGGTCTTGTCAAAGGAAAATTGTTTTGCTAAAATCAAATTAAGAAAGAACGTGGTATGATGTATTTAGACAATAATGAAATCCTAAAAAATATTAAGAAAGGGGCTATGATAGGTCTGATTGCTCCTTTTCTTCTCATTGTTTTTGCCCTTGTTCTCTTTCAAAATCCGGATAATTTTATTTCGGTGGCTGTTAGTCTTTTTGGTTATGGGGCCATTTTCCTTTCCGTAATTAATACGCTTTTATATTTTAAACTGACTCAAGAAGAAAGACCTTTTTCTAAGAAACTTACTAATAGCCTTTTACTTTTTGCTTTTGGAGTAACAAGTTTTTTTCAAAATGCCTTATTTAGTCAAATCATTTGTGTTTTACTGGGAGGCTATATGGTGTATCAAAATGCCGGTCAAGTAACCGTTTCCTTTCTTTTAAGGGATTATGAAAAGAAAATTTGGCCTTATCTTTTAGTGATGTCTTTTGTTAATATTATTTTAGGTATTGTGATTATTATTAATCCCTTTCCTAAAGCTCAATTTAATCTTTATTTAGCCAGTCTTCTCGTTATTGGCGAAGGTCTTCTTCTTTTACAAAATATCTTTATTTTATGGGGAGTGAAGTATGACAAAAAAGATAAGTAACATTCTTACATTACCTTTTAAGCTTTTATTTAGTCGCGCTACACTGGCTTTTTTATCTCTTCTTATTCAAGCTGTTGTTCTATTTCTTGGTTATTTGTTTTTTCAAGATTATTTTGTTCTTCTTTTTGGAGGTATGAATATTTTTTCGTTAATTTTAGTTGTTTTTATCATCAATTCCCGAATGGCTAGCGAATTTAAAACATCATGGATTATTCTTGTTCTTGCTTTACCGGGAATAGGAGCTTTCTTTTATTTATTTTGCCAGTTAGAATTTACAGTGAAATCTCTAAAAAGAAAATTAGCTTTTTTAACAAAGGAAAATTATCAATATTTGCCTGTAAAAAAAGAGGTTTTATCTCGTCTTGCTAAAGAAAACAAACATTTATATCTTCATATGAACTACTTATATCAAGAAGGGCATAATCCTGTTTATGACAATGAAGAAGCCTGTTATTTTTCTTGTGGCGAAGATTTTTATCCTGATTTACTGTCCCATTTAAAAGACGCCCAAGAATTTATCTTTTTAGAGTTTTTCATTATTGCCCAAGATAGTATGTGGGAAAGCATTTTAGAAATTTTAAAAGCTAAAGCCTCTTCGGGTGTCCGCGTTCGCGTACTATATGATGGCACCTGTAGCTTTATGCTTTTACCGAAAAATTATCCTGAGATATTAAAAGAAGCTGGTATTGAATGTGAAATTTTCGCCCCCGTTGTTCCACTTATTTCCACACATTATAACAATCGTGACCATCGTAAAATTATCATTATTGATGGAAAGTATGCTTACACGGGAGGTCTTAATTTAGCCGATGAGTATATCAACAAAAAAGAACGCTTTGGTTATTGGAAAGATAATATGGTAAGAGTATCAGGAAGTGTAGTTAATAGTTTAACCGTTTTGTTTTTAGAAACTTGGCATTTAATGAATTTTACCAAAAAAGAAGATTATACGCCCTATTTAAAACACTATTCAGCCAAAGAAACGGATGGTTATATTTGTTTTTATGGTGTTAATCCTACCAATGAGATGAGTACAGGCAAAATGAGTTATCTTTATTTGATTGAAACAGCGGTAAAAAGTTTAGATATTGCTATGCCTTATTTTATTGTCGATAAAGAAATCACCGATGCTTTAATATATGCATCTAAAAAAGGGGTTAAGATTCGGCTTATTTTGCCAGGGATTCCGGATAAAAAATTTATTAATGATGTGGCTAAAACCTATTATAATGAACTTTTAAAAGAAAATATTGTTATTTATGAATATACGAAGGGTTTTACGCATTTAAAAATTATGATAAAAGATGCGGAAGAAGCCATTGTTGGAACGGTAAATCTCGATTATCGAAGTTTATATTTGAATTTTGAAGATGCCCTTCTAATGTATAAAACCAAAGCTATTGTAAGTATGAACAAAGATTTTGCCAACATGATAGAAACTTCGCATTGTGTTACTTTAGAAGAAATGAAAAAATATCCGAAAGTAAAACGTCTTCTTGGCCAAATTTTAAGGATTTTTGGCCCGCTTTTGTGATAAGATAGAGAAAAGAAAGAAAAGGGAAATTTAAATGACAGGAAAAGAAAAGAAAAAAGGCTTTATTGCTACCTCATTAATTTATTCATTTTTTTTAGTGTTTGCTCTTTTAATGGCTGCTATTTTAGCGACGGCTTCGGAAAATAGAGTTTTAGTAGGGGCAATAAAAAAGGATATCTATGAAAACTTAGAAGCCAAAAGTTCCTACCTTATTTCCAGTTTAGATATTAATGAAATGTTTGAAGCAGGGACACTTCTTAGTTTTGCAAGAGAAAATTGGCTTGTGGTTAATGACACAGGCGATACGGTCGTGCTTGTAAAACAAAAGGCCTTAACACGACAAGAAATCGTTGAAGTTGATGCTTCGTTATATAACGATTCCAAAAGAACGGGTTATTTTGGCGAATGTAGTTCTTCTTCTTGTCAGGTAAGAACGTGTTATGATAATACTGGTTTTGGAAATTTGCCTGGTAATGGCTATTGCTATTATATGAATCCTTATACTTATGGGAAGGCGTCTTTTTTACCAACCCAAAGTGAAGTGGGTCAACACTATGGTCAAACCATTCCTTCCCATATTTTAGAAGCGTGGTTTAATCGGCATACTGGTTTAAAAAACGTCAAAAGTAAATTAGTGAATCAAGAGTTTACCACCAACAATGGGAGTGTTCATTATCCTAAGACAGATCAAGAAATTTATGTTCGCCTTTTAAAAAAAGATGAAATAACTGACAAGGTTGTGAATAGTCTTTCGGTTTATCCGTTTCACTTATTAGATATTGTCAGTGATACAACGACAACAATTTATGATAATGGTACCATAAAGACCCAATTAGTGACGGAACCTGCCTATATTTTACCTGTTATTGAAGTAAAGAAGGGATAATATGAAAAAAATAATTTTCTTGGGATTATGTCTTTTTTGGCCTTTTTCTGTTTATGCTTTAGAAAGAATGGATGTTTCAAATCTTTTGGTGGATGTCACTTTAAAAGATGATGGCCGTATGTCTGTTAAAGAGCTTTTCTTAGTTTCGGGAGACTATGAGACCTTCACCAGACGTCTAACTTATAAAACAAGTTCGTATTCTTACAATACGCCACCTTTGCTTTTAAAAGATGTGATTTATAATGGTCGTGATCTTACTGTTTTAAATGTTTCTTATTTAAACTTAGAAGATGAAATTACCTTTGATACGTTTGGTGAAGATTTCACAAAATTTACGAAAAATTATTATAAAGAAGATGCGAAAGATAAAGATTATGTGGAATCCAGTGTTCAAGATGGTAAAGATATTACTCTTTATTATGACAGTAAAAATGAAAGGACGGCTTTTTTAATCGAGTATGAAATCACGGATGCGGTGGTAAAACATTTAGATTGTGAAGAACTTTATTGGTCTTTTTTAAAAAGCTTTGATAAAGATATTACTTCTTTTTCCCTTCGTCTTCATTTTCCTAAAAGTATTCATTTAGAAACTTTTAAAAGCTATTTACATGGTGATATTTCTGGAAAAACAATTATGCTTGATACCAAAACCATTCAAACAAACTTTAATAAAGTTCGGCGTAATACAGAAATTTTAACGCGTTTTGTCTTTGATAGTGATACCGTTTTAATGGTGCCCAGTAACAAGCAAAGTGGTTTAAATCGGTACCAAGATATCCTTCATCTTGAGGATGAAGAAGTAAAAAAAGAAACCAAAGAAGCGGAAACGAAAGATAAAATTGGTCAAATTATGACCCGTTTTTGTAAAAGCTATTTGATTGTTCTATTTGCTTTATGGTTTCTATTTCTTCTAAGATATAAAAAATCTTTTTCTAAAAAAGAAGAATCGGCCATGAATGCCCCTTATCCTGTGGCTATTTTGACAGCGTTTCTTTATGGTAAAACAAATAAAAGTGCTTTTTGTACTTCCCTTTTAGAACTATATAAAAAGGGGAATATAGGCTATACCAAAAATACATTAACAATAAAAGATAAAGCAAATCTTAATTACACGGAAGAAATGATTATAGAATTTTTATTTGACAAAGTAGGTAAAGAAAATCGTGTTTCATTAAACGAGCTTTATAAATATATGACAAATGAAAAAACAGCAGGAAGTTTCAAGAAATTTTATAATTCTTGGTCCTTGTGTGTTTCAAAAGAAACCGATAAATGTTCTTTTTATGAAAAAAATGGGCTTCCTATTATTTGTAGTATTTTCGCGGTCTTGATTATTTTATTCGCCTTATTTGCCAGTGTTTATTTTAAGGTCTCGTATTTATTACCATGGCTTTCCTTTTTAATCACACTTTTATTTGTTTTCTTTTGTTTTAGTTTTTCACCTAAAACGAAAGAGGGAAGATATCTTTCCAAAAAACTTCAAAAGGTTAGGGAAACTTTAGAAGGAGATTTAACCACTTTAAACAAAAGTGAGTATCTAGACTATTATCTTTATAGTTATTTTTGGAATAAGAATGAAGATGTTTATGAAAAAATGATGCTTCTTTTAAAAAGAGATGGCCTTAAAAATAGAGAAATCATAAGTTCTTTAAAAAAAATGAAACAAATAGCTTTAAAAATACAATATGCTTATCTTTTAAATGATGAAATAACAAACTAGGTGATAGAATGACATTGGAAATAAATAATTATGAAATAAATGTAGAAATTCATTATAAAAATAATAAAAACTTATATATTCGGGCTTTAGATGAAAAAACTTTGGAAGTTACCTGTAATCCTTTGGTTTCTAAAATAAAAATAAAAAAACTTATCCTAGAAAATCAATCTAAAATATTTAAAATGTTAAAACAAAAGGAAGAAGAAAAAAATAAAAATCAATTTTTTTGGTACTTAGGTAAACCTTATGAAATTGTTTATTTAAAAACAAAGGTGCCTTATTTTGATAGAAATTGTCTTTATGTTTCTGATGAAAAAGCTCTTTTAAAGTTTTATAATGCTGAAGTAAAACGAATTTTTACAAGTGAAGTCGAAAGAATTGTTCCTTATTTTAAAGACATTCCTTCTTTTTCTTTAAAATTCCGGAAAATGACAACAAGGTGGGGCGTTAATAATTTAACGCAAAAAACAATTACGTTAAATACCGAACTTTTAAAAAAGGATTTAGATTTACTCGATTACGTCATTATTCATGAACTGTGTCATTTTTATGAAGCCAATCACAGTGAACGTTTTTGGCGCCAAGTAGAAAAATATTATCCTCATTATAAAGAGGCAAGAAGGAGGCTTAGATGATAACAATTACATCCTTACAAAACGAAAAGGTAAAATATTGGCTAAAATTAAAACAAAAAAAATTTAGAGACAGCGAAGGAGTTTATTTAGTGGAGGGGCCTCATTTAGTCAAAGAGGCGTTAACTTCTGGTTTAGTAAGAGAAATCATATCGTTAACTGAAGAAGATTTTCCAAAAACTTATGTGGTAACAAAAGAAATTTTAAAAAAATTGACGAGTCAAATGACTCCAGATACTATCTTTGCTGTTGTTTATAAGAAAAAAGAAGAAGAAATAAAGGGGCCTCTTCTTCTACTAGATGGTCTGCAAGACCCAGGAAATTTAGGTACGATTATAAGAAGCGCCTGTGCTTTTTCATTCCCAAATATTTGTCTAAGTTCAGATACGGTAGATTTATATAATGAGAAAGTCATTCGCAGTACAGAAGGTATGCATTTTCATTGTAATATAATTCGAACAGATTTAGAAAAACTTATTCTCTCTTTAAAAGAAAAAGGCTACCGTATTTATACGACGAATGTTTTAAAAGGCAATGAATTAAAAGAGATGACTTTTCCTTTGCAAAGTGCTTTTATCATTGGTAATGAAGGAAAAGGGGTTAGAAAAGAGATTTCATCTTTAGCCACCGATTATTTACATATTAAGATGAATTCTTCTTGTGAATCTTTAAACGCTGGGGTCTGTGCCTCAATTATTATGTATGAATTTAGGAGGTAAACATGCTTTATTTAGGACATACAACAATGACACATGGTATTAAAGGAGAGTTGAAATTTTATTCTGATTTTTCTTTAAAAGAACTTGTTTTAAAAAAGAACACGCCTATTTACATTAATGATAAATTACACAGGATAACAAATATTAAGCCTTTTAAACACTTTTATTTACTCGAAATAGATGGCTTAAAAGATATTAATGTCGTGGAAGATTACCGGAATAAAGATATTTATTTTAAGAAAGAGGATATTTTAGCTTTAAAAGATAAAATTATCGTCGAGGAACTTTTAGATTTTGAAGTTTATGAAGATGGAAAAAAACTTGGCATAATAAAGGAAGTTATGTATAATAAAGGTGGAATTTTGTTAAGGATTGAAGGTGTAAAACGTTTTTTTATTCCTTATCAAAACGCTTTTATTAAAGAAGTTTCTTTAAAAGGAAAAAAAGTCTATACACAAAACGCAAAGGGTTTGATACTATGAAAATTGATATTCTTACATTGTTTCCAAAAATGTTTGATGGTTTTTTAGAAGAATCGATTATTAAACGGGCAAGAGAAAAAGGTCTTGTATCGATTCAAGTTATTGATTTTAGAACGTTTTCAAAACTACCTCACAATCAAGTAGATGATACGCCTTACGGGGGTGGAGGAGGCATGGTTTTAAGGTGTGAGCCCTTAATCGAGGCTATTTTACATTATAAAACTAAAGATAGTAAAGTAATTTTAATGTGTCCTCAAGGTAAGCCTTTTAAAGAACAAAAAGCCCTTTCTTTAAAAAATGAGCAACATCTTATCCTTGTTTGTGGTCATTATGAAGGTTTTGATGAACGTATTAGAAACTTTGTAGATGAAGAAATATCCATTGGTGATTATGTTTTAACTGGTGGCGAATTGGCGAGCATGGTTATCACCGATGCTGTGGTTCGTCTTTTGCCAGGCGTTATAAAAGAGTCTTCTCATGAAAACGATTCTTTCACCAAAAATATGCTGGATTATCCGACTTATACCAAACCTTATGAATACAAAGGTTTAAAAGTGCCCGATGTTCTTTTATCGGGAGATCACAAAAAAATTGCTGAGTGGCGGGAACAGCAGGCTTTAGAAAATACCCAAAAAAGACGCAGCGATTTACTTAAATAGGAGGGTTTAACATGGTTTCATATAAATTAAGTAAGACAAAGAAAAAGAAAAAAACAAATCGTAAAATTAAGTCTTCTGGCATGAAATTTTCCTTTCATCTAAGACCAAGACCCAATTTTATCGATGTAAAAGAAATTTATATTTATGAGCCAACTTTAAAGAAAAATGTTTTAGAAGCTCAATTTAACCATGTGTTTAAACGCCTTTTAAGCCTTGTTATGTATTTAGATGAGACAAGTGATACGGGCGATTGTGAAATTGCTTTAAATGAAATTTTGAAAACCAAACAAATTTTAAAAGACAAATATTCAAAAGAAATCGATGCTAAAACTTATCGTAACTATTTAAAAAAAGTTTCTTTTTTAGAACAAGAAATACGTCAAAAATTAGCTTTACAAGAAAGTTTAGAAGAACAATTAGATTATGAAGAAAGGAAGGGCCGGGGACGCTAGTGAACGTTTTTGATTTTGACAATACTCTTTATAAGGGCGAAAGCTCTTTTGATTTTGCTCTTTTTATGGTAAAAAAGAAAAAAAGTTTAATTTTATACTTACCTAAATTTCTTTATTTATTAATTCTATATAAATTATGTGTCTTAACGCCAGAGGATTTTACAAGTCGTTTAGAAAAGATTATAAAATCTTTTTTACAAAATAAAGATTTTGCTCTTTCGTGTATTAAAGAATTTTGGCTTTATCATATAGATAGACTTTATCCACATATGTTAAAGAAAATAAAACCTCAAGATGTTATCGCGACCGCTTGTCCTTCTTTTTTGATTGAAGAAATCAAAGATGTATTAAACACGGACCATATTATAAGTACAAAAATAGATATCGAAAAAGGGCATATCGAAAGTCTTAACTTTCAGGCTAATAAGGTAAAAAACTTTAAAAAATATTATCCAAAAGCCAAAGTAAACGCTTTTTATACCGACTCTTATAATGACAAACCTTTTATGGATATTGCAGATACTGTTTATCTGGTTAAAAAAGGTAGAATTAAAAAGATAAAGTAATTAAATTTTAAATAACGAAAAAAAGTTTTAGAAAGTGTTATCTACCTTTATCTATGATGATAAAGAAAAGTTTATAAGGGTGATAAATTAATGAAAAAATTAATCGAAGAAAAAAACAGTCTTCTTGATGATTTTGATGCCATGCTTTATTATGACCGAGACAAAATGTTTTTAAATGCTTGTTACGAGAAGGGATATAGTAAAGGTGAAAACATTGGCTATAACAAAGGTAAGAATGAAGGTAAAACTGAAGGATACAATAATGCTCAAATGTCTATTGCTAAAGAAATGCTTATTGATGGTGTACCTCTAGATAAAATTGTGCAGTTTTCAAAACTAAGTCTGGAAGAAGTCATGGCTTTACAAAATGAATAAAATACCGAAAAGAATCTTTGATAGGTTCTTTTTTTGACATGTTTTGTCGAATTGGTTGCAAATGAATTTTTTATATGTAGAATAAGGGCAGTTTTTTCGAAAAGACATCAAATGAAAGGATTAAATATATGATAACAAATATGACAGCAAAAGAAAAAATCAAATTTCCTTTGCTTAAAGACAAGGTAGCTAAAAAATTATTTACCGAGAAGAAAGTAGGCTTAGAGTATCTTCGGACAATCATCAGTCTAGCCATCGGTATTCCTGTGGATATGATTGATAAAGATATCAAACTCATTCATCCAAGTATTGGTATTAACAAAAATATCGTTAATTC
>CAKOOQ010000009.1 GCA_934098555.1 uncultured Bacilli bacterium | reverse complement strand
GTGATAAATCAGATAAAGGTCTTTACAGTATATGGTGATGGCACGAGCTATTATTATCGGGGGTATGTAAATAATAATTATGTTAAATTTGCGGGATATTTTTGGCAGATTATTCGACTTAATGGCGATGGTAGTGTTCGACTTTTATATGTAGGCAAAAACAATAATATTTCAAGTATTGGTACTTCGGCTTTCAATACCCTAAGAAATAATCCCGCTTATGCCGGTTATATGTATGGGACGACTTTAAATGAGAGTTATGAAAAAACAATTGCTAATGAAGTAGATAGTGATATTAAAAAGAAGTTAGATAACTGGTATAAAGAAAATATTGCCAATACAGCGAATGAATCGTTAATAAAAGATGCTGGTTTCTGTAATGATCGAAGTCTTTTTTCTGGTGATGGCACAAGTATCACAAAGCGTACCATATATAAACAAAATGTTGTGATGGATCAAACCTCATTATTATCATTAATATGCTCTCAAGAACAGGATTTGTTTACACTAAATACGAATACAAAAGGCAATAAAGCGTTAACTTATCCTATTGGTTTGATAACAACAAACGAACTGGTTCTAGCTGGTTTTAATCTTAGGTATCTTAACAAATCCTCTTATGCTTATAGTCGTGAATCTTATTGGACTATGTCGCCATCCCTTTTTAATAAAGATAGCTCCACAGTGAGCTTGTATGGTCTTAATAACACAGGGACTATGGCTTCTTATTGGGACACGTCAAGTCTTGGCGTAAGGCCCGTTATCAATATTAAAGGTGATGCCAAAATAAGTGGCGGAATCGGAACTTCAAATAGTCCTTATGAAATTGTTTCAGAATAGAAAGTGTTAAAGAACTTAAATGAATTAGTAATATGGTTGGTGCTACGATGATTATTGGCAACCTAAGGTAATTTTATATGTTTTTTTACGAGTGCTTCTGTTCTTTCAAACATGTGTGATTTCAGTAATCACTCCTTCTATTATGAGATGATATAATCATATACGAAAAAGATACTTTGGAAAATACCTGTATTTTAAGTTTAAATGAATTGGTTTTTAGGCACTCAAACGGGTAAAAAAAGAAAAGACTCATAAACTACTTGTGAAAGGAGAATTTATGAGTCGTATTTTATATTCAGGTGAAGAGCAAATTACCAATTCTTATCGTGCTAGGGTCCATGAAGCGGTTGATGTTGTAAAAAAATGGTATCAGGCGGATACCGTTATTGCTCATACAAAAGGAACAGTTGTAATGGTACAAACAGGTCGCAAAACAAGTTTAGGAAGTACGGGTAATGCTTCATACGGCAATTTTGTTAAGATTTTACACCCTAATGGTTACTATACTTTATATGCCCATCTTAATACAGTTTATGTTAAAAAAGGGCAAACAGTTCAAAAAGGTACGAAACTCGGTTATATGGGAAAAACAGGTAATGCTTATGGTGTTCACCTTCATTTTGAGGTTCGTAATCCTTATAATACGTGTATTGACCCAACTAATTATTTAAATAATGATTTGCCATCTAGTAATCGTGAAACCATTCTTTATCAAGCTTATGATAATGTGAAAAAGTATTGGCTTCCTAATGTTTCAATTAAATCTAGTGATTATGCTGGTAATTTTGGCAATGCCATTGGGGGTCTTTACTTAGATAACTACGAAATGAGGGTTCATGATAAAGTAAAAAAAATGTGGCTACCGTGGGTTAAAAATCGTAATGATTATGCGGGTAACCTTGGTAATGACATAGACGGTGTTCAAATAAAAGGTGTGACTTACCGTGTTCATTTAAAAAATGGTTCTTGGCTTAGCTGGGTTTCCAAAGTGGATAATACCGCGGAAGGTTATGCTGGTATTTATGGTAAAAGTATTGACGCGATTCAAATAAAGTAGACTAGGTTGACACTTTAGGAGCCGATTTTTCTTGTATTTGAATTTGATAGATTGTATAATATTAGTGAAAGAGAGAGGAAATAATATGAAAAAAGGATTTTTAATCGCATTAGTAGCTACTTTATTTATGGGTGTTACCAATGTAAGTGCAATGACTAAAGAAGAATTGAAAACAAAATTAACGAAAGAATATACCATCAATGGAGCCACTTTTAAAGCTAGTGCTTCTAACATAGCTCAAATTGAAAGATATTTAGAACAAAATGATGTTTCTGAAGCAGATGCTGACAAAATCGCTGCTAAAGTGGATGAAGCTGTTCGTATTATTGAAGCTGGAAATGCTACAAAATTAGAAGCTTTAACAAAAACAGAAAAAGATAAGTTAATCGCTTTAATATCTGATGTTTCTAATACAACAAGTGTTAAAGCAACTGTAAACAAAGGTGTTATTACCGTTTACAATATGGATGGTACAGAATTTACTAAAATTACTGATATGATTAAACAAACGGGTGCTAATTATACTATTGTTGCTATTGCTTCTGTTATTTCAATTCTTGGATTCCTAGTTATTGCCAACAAAATGAAAAAAAATGCTTAATAATTTAAAAAAAGCTGTGTGGGAAAGTGTTAAAGAAATAGCGCTTTCCTTTTTTATTTCCTCTTTGTTTATTTTGACTTTCTTTTTCTTTTTTGAAAAAAAAGTTGAAGTTGTTTTTTCTCTTTTAAATACCATTACGATTACTCCCAAAGAAAGTGAAGAAGTTTCCTTAACCTTTGATAGTGTTAAAAAAAGATTGAAAAATTATCCGGCTTATGGAACCAAATATGCCACTCTTAAAATTTCGACGATTGATTTATCTTTACCTGTTTATCATGGGGATACGATGGATATTTTAAATTATGGCATTGGTCATTATGCTGGAAGTTATTTTCCAGGTGAATCGGGTTCTATTCTTTTAGCAGGCCATAATAACGCCGGTGTTTTAAGAAGACTTCCCGAGGTCCAAATAGGCGATATCATCACCCTTGAAACCACTTATGGCACGTTTTCTTATCAAATGACAGAAAGTAAAATTATCAACAAAACAGACGAGTATTTACTACCTATTCAAGATGAAGAAGAACTCTTGATGATTTATACGTGTTATCCAGTCACAGCGATTGGTCTTACGAATCAAAGATATGTCGTCTATGCCCAAAAAATAGAAGGTGAACTATGAAGCCAGTAAAAATTTTAAGCTATTATTTTCTTCTTGGTTTAGCGTCTTTAAGTCTCATTATTTTTTCCCTAACGGGTTTATTAAAAGTCACTTTTTTGAATGAAAATTTTATGAAGGAAAAAATAAATGAGGAAGATTATATGGATAAAGTCTATACCTCTATTACTACAGAAATGGGGCACTACTTAACTCAGTCACATCTTCCCGAAAGTATTTTTGATGGTGTAATAACAAAAGAAAAAGTAAAAGAAGATGTTTTAGCCTCCTTTTCCTCTTTGTATGAGGGTAAAGACTTTTCTTTAAATACGCAAGATATTACGACAAATTTAGAAAACAACATTTTTCTTTATTTAGATAATCAAAATGTCACTTTAAAAGATACGGAAAGTCTAGATGCTTTTATTAAACAAATTAGTGATATTTATGAAGAAGAAATCAACCTTTATGGAATGTTTCCTAAAATCAAGAAAGTAATATTACCTTTAAGTAAACTTGTGCAAATACTTCTTTTGATAAGTTTAGGCCTATTTTTAATTAGTTTAGGCATTATTAAATTTCTTTTAAAAGAAAAAGTAGGGAGCACCGTATTATTTACCAGTGGTCTTTTACTTCTCATCATTAAAATTTATATTTATAAGCGGGTAGATATCACTCATCTTTTAATTATTGATAGTAATTTTAGTTCTCTTCTCAAAAACATTTTGGCGACGTATTTTGATAAGATACTTTTAATTAGTTTCATCCTTTTAGGGTTGGGATTTGTTTATTTAGTTATTCGGACAGGTTGTCATCTTAAAGAAAGATAACAAAAGTTGTCTTTTTTTGTCGAATGGCATGACATTTTCTAACTTTTGTGGCATAGTATAAACAGGTGACGCAGAAATGTTTATTTTAGGACTATTTTTAGCAGTAATATTATTTTTCTTGTGGTGTTGTCTTAAAGTGGCTCATGATGCCGATGAAAAATTGGTAAGTAAAGAATGCGACAAGAAAACAAAAAAATAACTTTAGACTCTTGTGTAACATAATAAAATCGTTTATACTAACAATTGTTAGAGAGGTATATTTTTATGGAAGAGTTAAATTTAAAAGATATGTGGGACTACTATGTAAGCAAAGTATTTATCATAATCTTTGCTGTTTTATTTTGTATTGTGGCCGTCCTTTTTTATGGTGTTTTTTTAGAAAAACCCCTTTATAGTTCGTATACAACTATTGTTTTAGTAGGAAATAGTCAAACGGAATCTCAAACGGGAATTACTCAAAATGACGTAACTTTAAACCAAAAATTAGTGTCAACGTATCAAGAGATTATTAAAAGCAGAAGAATTTTAAGTCAAGTTATTGACAATTTAAAACTTGATATTTCAAGTAGTAACTTGGCTAGTCATGTCAGTGTGGCTAGTGAAAAAGATACCGAACTTATTCGGATTACCGTTACCAACGGGGATGCCGTTTTAGCAAGGGATATTGCTAATGAAATTGCCAATGTTTTTAATAAAGAAATTGTTGAGATTTATAATATTAAGAACGTAAATGTCATTGATGAAGCTGAGGTGGCCTCAAGTCCTTCCAACATGAGTATTATTAAAAAAATGTTTCTCGCGGCTATTGTAGGTCTTGTTTTATCTTGTATGGTTATTTTTGTCTTCTTCTATTTTGATACAACGATTAAAAGTTTAGAAGAAATAGAAGAAAAATTAGGATTGCCTGTTTTAGGTGGCATTCCTTATAATTCTCATTATGAAGGAGAGGTAAAATAATGAAAAATGCAGAACTTATCGTGGCTCATAAACCCAAATCAAGTATTGCCGAAGCCATCAAAACCATTCGAACTAATTTGCAATTCTCATCTGTAAATGGGGATGTTAAAAGTATTTTAGTAACCAGTTCTATGCCTGGTGAAGGAAAAAGCTTTGTGGCAGCAAATTTGGCGGTTGCTTTTGCACAAGCGGGTAGTAAAGTTTTAATTGTCGATTGTGATATGCGAAGAGGAAGACTTCATGATATTTTTAAGGTAAATAATGATAAAGGTTTATCATTACTACTTATTGATGAAATAAAAGAAAAATCAGCTAAATATTTTAAGAAAACGGAAGTACCTAATTTATTTGTTTTACCAAGAGGTATTGTACCTCCTAATCCAAGTGAGATTTTGGCTTCCGAAAAAAATCGTAAGTTATGTGAAATTTTAGAAAATAAATTTGATATCGTTATTTACGATGGTGTTCCTGCTTCAGGCCTTGCCGATGCTATTATCATGGCTGATTTAGTGGATAAAATTGTTATAGTTTCTGCGTATAAACAAACAAAAATAGAACAACTTCAAAATACAAAAAAAGCCTTAGAAAAATTTCAAGATAAAATTGCTGGTGTTGTTTTAAACAAATTACCAGAAAAGAAACATCATTATTATTCATATTATAACTAGGTGACATATGGTAGATATTCATACACATATTTTGCCATCCATAGACGATGGAGCAAAAAGTGAAGAAGAAAGTTTGGCTATTATTAAAAAAGCCAAACAAATGGGCATTACAGATATATTTTTAACACCTCATTATATTGTAGGAAGTAGTTATAAGGCTAATAACAAAAAGAAAGAAGACCTTATTAAAGCCTTAAGTGATAAAGTAGAGGGTATTCATCTTTATATAGGAAATGAAATCTATTTTGATAGGGATATGTTAAGCTATTTAAAAAAAGGTGAGATGGCCACTTTAAATCATTCTAAATATCTTTTATTTGAACTTCCTATGCATCAAAAAGTCAGTAATTTATTTGATATTATTTTCGAGCTAAAAGCAAAGGGTTATCTTCCCATTTTAGCTCATCCAGAAAGATATTCTTTTATCGTGGAGAATCCTATAATTGTTGAAAAGATTATTCTCTCAGGTGTTTTATTACAAAGTAATTTAGGATCTATAAAAGGGTACTACGGAAAAAAAGTTCAAAAAACGGTGCAACTGCTTTTAAAACATCATATGATTTCTTTCTTGTCTTCGGATATTCATCACGAAGAAAATAGTTTTTATGATGATTTACCAAGTATTGAAGAAGAATTAACTAAGTTTTTAGAAAAAAGTTATATAGAGGCGTTAATGAATAAAAATGCAACTGCGATTATAAAAAATAAACCTTTAGAAACACCCGCTTTTATTCCTTTAAAAAAGGGCTTATTTGGTTATAAATAAGCCTTTAAAAAGTGTTTTACAAATAAATAAACTAATGTTATAATACAGTTATCAGATTAAGTGGGCAGAAATTCCCACTTTTCTTATTGGAAAGGGTGAAAAAATTGATTGAAAAAATAAGAAATGCTATTAAAGAACCATTGAAAAAAATGGATATTGATGTGGATAGTATTGAATATGTTAAAGATGGTAGTTACTATTTTTTAAATATTATCCTTGACCGCGTAAATGGTCTTGATTTAGATACGGTTGTAGAAGCCACAAATATTATCAATCCTATTTTAGATGAGTTAGATATTATTGAAGAATCCTACATTTTAGATGTATCAAGTAAAGAAAGGAATGAGGAAAATGAATAATAAAGAATTTATCAAAGCTTTAGATGCCATTATTTCAGAAAAAGGCATTAGTAAAGATGTTGTTTATGATGCGATGGAACTTGCCCTTGCTACAGCCTACAAAAAGAATTTTGGCTCTAAAACCAATGTAAAGGTTAAAATTGACCGTGCTACAGGTGATATCAAAGTTTTTTCTTACTATGTTGTTGTCGATGATTATGATGATGGTGAAGACAGTGTGGATGAAGAAGGAAATGCTATTCATATCCCACCAGAAATTAACCCTGATGCGCAAATTCTTTTAGAAGAAGCAAGGGAAATAGATCCAACGATTGAAATTGGGGAAACGATTGAAAAAGAAGTAACACCAAAAGATTTTGGTCGTGTGGCAGCTTCGACAGCTAAGCAAGTCCTAACTCAAAAAATTAGGGAAGCTGAAAGAGAAAATATTATGGCGGAATTCCAAGATAAACAAGGTGAAATGATGATGGGTCTTTTAGCTATGGAAGATCAAAAAAATTATTATGTTGACCTTGGTAAATCAAGAGGTATCATGGCTAAGAGTGAAATTATTCCGGGTGAAATATTAAAGATGGGTACCAATGTTCGGGTTTATATTACAAAAGTAGAAGAAACACCTAAAGGGCCACTTATTCTTTGCTCTCGAAAACATTATGGCTTTGTAAAACGCTTATTCGAAACGGAAATTCCTGAACTCGTTGATGGAACCATTGAACTTTATTCTGTTATTAGAGAACCAGGCGTAAGAAGTAAAGTGGCTGTTTATTCAAATGATGAAAAGGTAGACCCCGTAGGAGCTTGTATTGGTGAAAGAGGTTCTCGTATAGCGAGTATTTTAAAAGAATTAAATGGCGAAAAAATTGATTTAATAAGATATTCAGATGATGCAGCAACCTTTATTGCGAGTGCACTTGCGCCAGCAAAAGATGTTACCGTAAATATTATTGACCCTGTAAAAAGAGAAGCCCTTGCCATTGTGAATGATGAAAATTTATCTTTAGCTATTGGCCGTAAAGGAACGAATATTAAACTAGCGAGTCGTCTTACTAAATATAAAATTGAAGTCAAGACATTAAAACAAATTAATGAAGAAGGAAATAAATAATGGGAGTCAAAATTTTTTCTCATAAAAGTGATCCAGATGGTATTGGTTGTGTTCTTCTTTCCTTATTATGCTTTAAAGATGTTTCTTACACTTTGTGTAAAAATAATTTAGAACTTGACGAAAAAATAAGTGAATTTTTAGAACAAGAAGATGTAACGAGTTATGAACACGTTTACATCACTGATTTATGTCCATCTAAATCTCTTTTAGAAAAAATGGCTTTTATTGATGCAAAACTTTTTCAGGTTTATGACCATCATTTAACTTCTTTAAAAGAAAAAGAAAAACCGTCGTTTGTTTATATTGGCGATGATGAAAAAGACTGTGCTATGAGTATTTTCTACCAAGAACTTATAAAAGATTTTCCAGTGTTAAAAGAAAATAAAACGTTAGAAGAATTAGTCTATTTAACACGTCTTCATGATACATGGGCATGGAAAAAAGAAAATAATCAAAAGGCTTTTTTACTTGAAACATTTCATCATTATTTAGGACCTATTGGTTATCTTTATTATTACAAAGATAAATGCTTACAAAATTGTGGTTTAGAAAAAACAGAAGAAGAAAATTCATGGCTTTTAGATATTACTAAAGAAGAAACCAAAAAAGTAAAAGAATTACTTCAAAGAGTAGTGTTTGAAAAAGAAGAGAATATTAATTTTGCTAGTGTATACGGACCTTATTCTTTGCGTAATCTTCTTGCGGATGCTTTAAGAAAAGATTATCCTGATTGTGATGCTCTAGCCTTATTTGCACCAGATAATGGTACCATATCCTTTAGAAGTTTAAAAAATGTTGATGTGTTACCTTTTGCCGAAAAGTATCATGGTGGTGGTCATCCTAAGGCAGCTGGTTGTTCTCTTACCAAAGAAAATGAAATTATATTAAGGAAAAAATTAATGAAAGATTAAGGGAGGTTTTTATGAAACAGAAAAAAATTCCAATGCGTACCTGTGTTGTTACCAGAGAAAAATATCCTAAAAAAGAATTAATTAGGGTCGTAAGAACTCCGGAAGGAGAAATAGAAATTGATACGTCTGGTAAGAAAAATGGCAAAGGTGCTTATTTGAAATTATCTAAAGAAGTGATAGAAAAAGCTCGTTTAAACAAAGCTTTAAATCGAGCTCTAGAAGTGGATATACCTGAAGAAATTTATGAAAAATTGGAAGGTCTTCTAAAATAATGCCAGGCAAAAGAGAAAACGTCCTTGATTATGAAACTTATTTTATGTTAATGGCGTTACTTGTAAAAGAAAGAAGTAAAGATCCTAAAACCCAAGTTGGGGCTGTCATTGTTAAAAACAATCGTCTTTTATCGACTGGTTATAACGGGACACCAAAAGGACTTAGCGATGATGAAATGCCTTGGAATTCTTTGGGAGAAGAAAACGGAGATTTATTTCAAATAAAAAATTCTTTCGTGATTCATGCGGAAGCGAACGCTCTTGATTTAGTTAGGCAAGACTTAACTGGTGCTTCCATTTATGTTACCCTTTTTCCATGTCATGAATGTGCTAAAAGAATATGTAATGCAGGTATATCAGATGTTTATTATTTAGAAGATTATAAACATGAGGATTTAATGGCTTTATCGAAAAAAATCCTCACACATGGTGGTGTTCGAATCCATAAAATTACGCCGGTAAGTAAGCTTATGGATGGTTTAACTTCCATGGAAGAATCTTTAAAACAAAGTGTAGAAAGAGAAAAAAGTTTACAAAAAATAAGAAGAAAATAGAAAGGATGTGTATCTTATGACAGTAAAAGAATATGCAGAAAGTGTTAACTTAAGTGTTGCCGAAGTGTTAAAAAAATGTGAAACTTTAGGAATTGATGTAAAAAATCCAAGTGATGATTTATCCGATGATGATGTTATTAATTTGGACTTTGCTACTAATTTAATTAGTTCTGATAGTGAATCCACTTATGAAGATGAGGATAGTATGGATGAAGTCGTCGAAGATTTAGTGGCTTCCACAAATGTTCATACCATGAATCCGGGTGTAAAAAAGCAAAAATTAAAAAAACGTAGTGAAGTAGAACAAAGTAAATCAGAATACATGAATAAACGTAAAGAAATGTATAAACATAAAGAAAAGCTTAAAACGAATCAAACGGATGAAGATATTGTTTTATATAAAAATAATATGAGTGTGGCTCTTTTAGCCGAAAGTTTAGGCGTAAGTGGTACGGATATTATTAAAAAATTAATGAGTCTTGGTATTATGGCAGGTTTAAATCAAGCGATTCCTTTTGAACAAGCGGAACTAATTACTTTGGATTATGGCAAAACTTTGAAGAAGGAAGAAACCCAAGATGTCACAAACTTTGAAGAATACGAAGTGAATGACAAAGAAGAAGACTTAGTCTTACGTCCTGCTGTTGTTACAATCATGGGACATGTTGACCATGGTAAAACAACTCTTCTAGATTATATTCGACATAGTAAAGTGGTTGAAGGAGAATTTGGTGGTATCACTCAACATATTGGAGCTTATCAAATTGAACATAACGGACAAAAGATTACCTTCATTGATACACCAGGCCATGCGGCTTTTACCGAGATGAGAGCAAGAGGAGCCAGTGTCACAGATATTGTTATTATTATTGTGGCTGCAGATGACGGTGTTATGCCTCAAACTAAAGAAGCCATTGATCACGCGAAAAGTGCGGGTGTACCTATTATTGTTGCTGTTAATAAAATTGATAAACCAAATATTAATATTGAACGCGTTATGCAAGAAATGAGTGAAGCGGGCATTATGCCAGAAGCTTGGGGTGGGGACGTTCCTTTCGTAAATATCTCAGCTTATACAGGTGAAGGTGTTGATCTTCTTTTAGAAACTATTCAAATTATTAGCGAAGTAAATGGCTATAAAGCTAATCCATCTCGTTATGCGATTGGTACCGTTATTGAATCTAAAGTCGATAAAAATATTGGTGGTGTGGCATCTTTACTTATTCAAAATGGCACTTTACGTTTAGGAGACCCAGTTGTTGTTGGTGCTTACTTTGGCCGTGTTAGAACCATGAAAAATGACCGTGGAGAAGCTATTGTTGAAGCGGGACCTTCTACCCCAGTAGAAATAACAGGCTTATCAGAATCGCCTAGTGCTGGTGATAAATTCATGGCTTTTGAAACAGAAAGTGAAGCCAAAAGTGTAGCTGAAAAACGTTTAGTAGCTTTAAAAGAAGCTAAAAATAAAAAAGAAGTGGTTTCATTAGATGATTTATTTGCTAAAATTAAATCTGGTCAAAAAGAAATTAACGTTGTTTTAAAAGCCGATGTTCGTGGTAGTGAAGAAGCTGTTAAGTCATCTTTAGAAAAAATTGATGTGGAAGGTGTCCGTGTTAAAGTTATTCGTAGTGGTATTGGTACCATTACCGAAAGTGATGTTGTCCTAGCCAATGCTTCTAATGCCATTATCATAGGCTTTAACGTTGTACCTTCTAATATTACCAAAGAAGTGGCTAAAGAATATAATGTTGACATTCGTCTTTACACTATTATTTATAAAGCTATTGAAGAAATGGAACTTGCTATGAAGGGTATGTTAGAACCAGAATTTGAAGAACATATTTTAGGTAGTCTCGAAATTCGAAAAATCTTTACTTTCTCAAAAGTTGGTAAAATTGCGGGTTGTTATGTAACGGATGGTCTTGTAAAATCAGGTGCAAATGCTCGGGTAATTCGGGATGGCGTTATCATTTATGATGGTAAAATTGCTTCTATTCAACGTGAAAAAGACCAAGTAAAGGAAGTAAAAAAAGGCTTCGAATGTGGTGTCACTCTAGAAAACTATAGTGATATCAAAGAAAGAGATGTCATTGAAGTTTATGAAATGGTGGAAATTAAAAGATGAGTGTAAAAATAAAACGTATTGAAAGTGAACTGGTAAAGACAATATCAGAAACACTTCTATTAGAATCAAATGATCAATTTTTAAAAACTATAACTATCACCGCGGCAGAAGTAGCAAGTGACCTATCTTATGCAAAAGTATATTTTACAAGTTTGGATAATCGTGAGAAAAGCTTACTTGAAAAAGATATGAATGAAGCCAGTGATATGATAAGAAAATTTATTGCTGAGAAAATGGACCTTCGCCAAACACCAAAATTAAAATTTGTCTATGATGATTCCATAGCATATGGTAATAAAATAGAACATATTATTGCCCAAATTCATGAGAAAGAAGAAAATTAGTTGAGAGACTAATTTTTTTAAAACCTCTTGACACTCGGGGGGGGGGTATCATTTATAATCATTATAGGAAGACTGAGGCGATAGAAGTGAAGATAGAAAAAATAAAAAATAGCCAAAATTTAAAAGGTTATATATTATTTATCATAAGTTTACTTTTGATATTTTTAAGCAGTTACCTTTTTTATAAAAGTTATGCTTTATATGAGGAACAGAAAGACTTTAACGTTATCAATGGTACTGTAGAAGAAGCTGGAGACATTTATTTTGCCTATTATATAAATGGTATTATTTCAAGAAATATACCCGTTCAAAATACAGGTTATACATTAGACGTTGAAAAATCAAACTGTAATAATGGAGTGATACCTTCTTGGGATAATGCTGGGTGGAAGTTTGTTGGGGACTACCATAACTATAATGCAACCGATAATACCCGAACAAAATGTACTTTGTATTTTAATAAAACAGCTAAAACAGTAAAAACGGCTTTAGGAAATATTGAAGTGAATAGCTATACTCCAGATTTTGCAAAGTCAGCCTGTGATGATTCTTCATGTGAATCCCACGAAAAGGGTATTTATGAAACAACAGATACAGACGGTAATCCTACCTATTATTATCGTGGTTCAGTAGAAAACAATTATGTTAAATTTGCTGGATACTATTGGCGAATTATTCGTATTAACAGTAATGGTTCGATCAGAATGATTTATGATGGGACAAGTGCCCATGCGAATGGTGAATCATCAGCAGATAGACGATATGGTACCAGTAAATTTAATGCTGAAACAACTAGTGTATCTTATGTCGGCTATATGTATACTGAAAATAATTTAAGTGGAACAGAAATATCATCTAAATTAAAAGAAAGTATTGATAAGTTTTATGTTGAAAAAATAATCAATTATGAGAATTACATTGATAAAAGTGCAGGCTTTTGTGGTGACAGAAGCATTTTAAATAATGATTCAGATGATGAAAATTTAACTTACTTTAAAAGTTATAGTCGTTTTCTTTCTGGAAAACCTTCTTTGATTTGTGAAAATACGATTGATTATTATACAGTAAAAACGGCTGCCCTAGGGAACAAAGCATTAATTTATCCAATTGGAACGATTACTATGGATGAATGTTTATACTCAGGTTTTTCTTCCAATTTTTATTATCCAGGAAATTTTTCTTTCAAATGGAATACAAGTGTATTTCTGTTTGCAGGCAATGATGACTGGACAATGACGCCAACAGGTTATTTTAATCCAGGCGGCTGGGGAAGAAAATACACAATGGTTTTTAAGATATTACCAAGAGGGGCGATTAACCCTATAGATGTGGGATACAATTATGGCCTTCGACCTGTTATCAATATCCGCTCGGATGTCAAAATTATAGGAAGTGGTACCCAAAACGACCCTTATGTGGTAAATTGAAAAAATTTACAATCCTCTAAATTCATGATAAAATAAATGCAGATTTGAGGTATTATTATGACTAAAGATGAGCAAAAATTTGCCAGTGGTATGTGTTTTTACAAGTTGTTTTGGGTCTTTTTAGTAGGCTGCGTTTTTGGGGCGTACTATGAAGAAATCTTGAATTTATTTATTCATTATCATTATCATCACGAACTTGTTTGGCAATTAAGAAGGGGAGTTATTTATGGCCCAATTAGTCCTATTTATGGTATGGGCGCTCTTTTAATGATTTCTATATTAGGACGTAAAAAAAGACCAGATTACTTGACTATTTTTTATGGTGCTTTGCTTGGAGGAGGGTTTGAATATTTGATTTCCTTTTTACAAGAAACTTTTTTAGGAACGGTCAGTTGGGATTATACTAACGAATTTTTAAATATAAATGGTAGAACAACTATCCCATATGCTTTTGTCTGGGGTCTTTTGGCTTTATTACTTGTTAAAGTCGTTTATCCATTAATATCTAACATTGTCGAATCTTTTCCTATTAAATTTGGTGAGGTTTTAACAAAATTACTTTTAATTCTTTTAATAACGGATTTTACGGTATCGTGGGGTGCCTTAGTAAGACAAACACTTAGACATAATGGCATTGAACCTTTCACGGTCGTGGGTCGCTTCTTTGATAAATACTATCCTGATGAGAAGCTAAAAGAAAGTTATACTAACATGGTTTTAATTGAGGTTCAAAAATGATTCTTTGGGTTTCTTTTGGACTTTTTTTATTAGGGCTATTATTGGTGATTTATGGCCAAATTTTACTTCAAAAAGATAAAACGCCTCTTACAAAATTATCTAAAAAAAATATTACATTAGCTATTTTAATTCCCGCTCGTAATGAAAGCAAAGTTATCGAAGATCTTTTAAATTCAATAGAAAATCAATCTTATACTTTGAAAAAAGATGTCTACGTTATTGTTGAAAGTATAGAAGATGAGACAGTGGCCATTGCTAAAAAACATCATGTTAACTACTTTGTGCGCCAAAATCTTCATTTAAAAACTAAAGGCTATGCTTTACAAGAAATGATAGAGCATTTACAAAAAGAAAAAAAGTTTTATGACATATATTTTATTTTTGATGCGGATAACGTTTTGGATAAAGATTACATAAAATATATGCTAGAAGATTATGAAGAAGGTTATGACATTTCAACGGGTTATCGGGCATTAAAAAATAAGGAAAGTTATTTTCCTATATGTGCTGGCTTAACGTTTACTTTTATAAATGGTTTTCGAAATAAAAAGGGGGCTAAAATCCTTTCTGGAACAGGCTATTATATAAAAGGAGAGTATATAAAAAAATGGCAAACTTTTCCATTTCATTCTTTAACAGAAGATTATGAAAGCTCTCTTTATTATGCTTTAGAAAATGCTTCTGTTCATTATAATGAAAAAGCCAAATTTTACGACGAACAACCTGAAGATTATCAAAAAAGTATTAAACAAAGAAGCCGGTGGATAAAAGGTTATTTTCAAAATTATTGGCATTATTTTCCTTTAATTGTAAAAAAAATTCATGAGAATCCTCTAAACAAGGGGGCCCTTTATCAGATGCTTCTAGGTATTTTTCCTTACTTATGTTTTGGCTTTAGCCTAGTCTTTTTCGTGATTTTTTTCTTAGGTCTCAAAAGTATTTTGGCTCTCATTATCCTTTTTTATTTTCTTTTTCTTCTGGCCACGATTTATTATTTACATTTATTTAAAAAAGAAGTTTCACTGAGTTTAAAACTTTACTTACAAGTTTTATTTTATCATCCTATCTTTATGTTTTCTTATTTACATGCCTTTTTTCGGTGTCTATTTTATCCTGATTTAGGTTGGGAAGAAATAAAGCATGAAAAAAATAAAGAATGAAGTCTTTATTTTTCAGTAAAACTTTGACAAGAATGGTTAAAAGCCTCTTTACTCACTAAAATAGAAGCTAAAACACATCTGTTTTTCTTGGCATTAAAATACTTGCAATTTTCAACCGTGCACCTAATTTCTTGATTAAAATAATTCATGATTTTCACCCTTTAATAGGGTGTATAAAATAAGTGCTTTTATGCAGAATAAAGATAGGTGATACGATGAAAAATATTGATTTTTTAGAAACAAGTAAAAGCAAATATGATAAAAATTGTCTTTTAAATCCTTATGAAGAAATTACTTTTTTTTATCGAGAAAAAGAAAAGTTAGAACGTAATGTCGGGACGGGACCCACATGTTTATAAAGAGATTTTTCCTCTTTTTTAATGGTAAAATGTGCCTTTTTCTGATATATTATATATAGGAGTTGAAAATTTATGAAAATATTATCAGTAAATGCAGGTTCATCTTCATTAAAGTTTACAGCTTATGAGATGCCTGAAGAAAAGGTTTTGATGAGTGGATACTTTGAAAGAATAGGTATTTCAGGTAGTTTTTACACCATTAAGTATAATGGCTTGAAAGAAAAAAAAGAGGTGGAACTTAAAAGTCACACCGATGCGTTTTCACTTCTTATTGAAGAATTATTAAATCATCAGATTGTCAAGAGTTTGGATGAAATCAAAGGCATTGGACATCGTGTTGTTCAAGGTGGTGACCAATATAACAAAAGTGTTATTATAACCGATAAGGTTGTCGAAGACATTGAAGCATACACATCTTTAGCACCTTTGCATAATCCTTCGGCTTTATTAGGAATAAAAGCTGCCAAAGAGGTTGTTCCTTATGCTACTCAAGTGGCTGTTTTTGATACGGCTTTTCATCAAACTATGAAAGAAGAAAATTATTTATATGCTCTTCCTATGGAATGGTATCAAAAATATGGTGTAAGAAAATATGGGGCTCATGGTACAAGTCACCGTTATATTGCCGAGTATATGGCTAGAAAATTAGGCCGAGATGATTTAAAACTTATTATTTGTCATATTGGTTCTGGGGCAAGTATTACCGCGACAAAAGATGGTAAGTGTGTTAATACATCTATGGGCTTTACGCCTAATGCAGGTCTTATTATGGGAACTCGCTCAGGTGATATTGATGCGACAATTATTCCTTATATTATGGAAAAAACAGGCATGACAACCGCAGAAATTAATCACGTTTTAAATAAAGAAAGTGGTGTTTATGCTTTATCTAATGGTTATAGCGATATGCGTGATATTTACGATGGATGTAAACAAAATGATCCAACTTCTTTAAAAGTAATGGATATGTTTACTAGAAGAATTGTGGATTATATTGCTAAATATTATTTTGAGCTTGAAGGATGCGATGCCATTATTTTAACGGCTGGTGTTGGTGAAAATGGAGCTTATGAACGTAAAGAAATTTTAAATAAATTAAAATTCATGGGGGTTAAATGTAATTATGAATTTAACGAACAGATAGCCAGTTACCATGATATTCATGAAGGAAAAATTACTACCGATGATTCTACCATTGATGTTTATGTTGTACCAACAAACGAAGAAGTTATGATTGCCCGTGATGCTTTCTCATATGCTAGGGAAAATGAATAAATAAAGTAGAATCAGGTGATCTAGATGAATGCAAACATCATGAAAAAAATATTAAAGAAAATTAAGCAATATGACACGATTGTGTTGGCTCGTCATATCGGCCCCGATCCAGATGCCATTTGTAGTCAACTTGCTCTGCGCGACGCGATTTTAGAAAAATACCCTAAAAAAAGTGTTTATGCGGTCGGAACAGGTGTTTCTAAATTTAAAAAGTATGGTCTTTTAGATAGAGTGGCAGTGGAAAATTTAAAGAACGCCTTGTTAATTACTTTAGATGTTCCCAATTTTTACCGCGTAGATGGTGTGGAAAACTTTAAATATAAAGAAGTGATTAAAATTGATCATCATCCTTTTGAAGAAGACTTCGGAGGCATAGAGTGGATTAATGATAAAGCCTCAAGTACTTGTCAAATGATTACCGAACTTCTTTTAATGAGTCATTTTGATATCTCTTTAAAAGTGGCTGAAAATTTGTTTTTAGGCATTGTTTCGGATAGTGATCGTTTCTTACTTAGCTACACTTCAATAGATACGTTTGATATTGTTACTAAATTATTAACAAGAACGCATCTTGATTTTACTAAATGTTATGAAAAACTTTATGAACGTCCTTTAGAAGAAGTGCGCTTTCGAGGATTTTTGGCTTCTACCATGAAAGTGACTGATAATGGATTTGCCTATGCTTTAATATCCGATGACGATATAAAAAAGTATGGGGTTGATTCATCTACCGCTTCTAATATGATTAATGATTTTAATTTTATTAAAGATATTTACGTTTGGACTTTTGTAACATATGATGCCAAGCAAGAAATTTATAAAGTCAATATTCGTAGTAAGGGACCTGTTATTAATGAGCTTGCTTCTCATTATCATGGGGGAGGACATAAAATGGCTTCTGGCGTTCGGACGAAAAATAAAGAAGATATTGATAATTTATTAAAAGATTTAGACGAAGTTTGTCGAAATTATAAAAAAGAAATTTTAAAAATAGACTAAGTTAAATTCTACAGATAAATAGTTTGTCTGTAGTTTTTCTTTTTAAGAAAAATGCGCTTCTTTCTTGAAAAAAAGGGCGTTTTAATGGTATACTGAACTAGGTTTAGAAACTTTAGAGAGGTGATAATATGGCATATGATGAACATTCTATTAAAATTTTAGAGGGACTTGAGGCCGTCAGAAAAAGACCAGGTATGTATATTGGTTCGACAGATAAAAGAGGCATGCATCATTTAGTTTGGGAAATTGTCGATAACTCCATTGATGAAATTATTAATGGCTATGGCGATACCATTAAAATTGTGATGCACAAAGATGGTTCTATCACTGTTTCTGATAATGGTCGTGGTGTACCTATTGGAATGCATGAAAGCGGTAAAAGTACGCCGGAAGTTATTTATACGGTTTTACATGCTGGTGGTAAATTTGAAAATGCTGGTTATAAAGTATCCGGTGGACTTCACGGTGTTGGTGCCAGTGTTGTCAACGCTTTATCTACTTATATGGAAGTCACGATTTGTCGAGAAGGAAAAATTTGTCAAATGGAATTTGCAAAGGGTGGACACGTTAAAACGCCCCTACATCAAATTGGCGAAACCAAAAAAACGGGAACAACTGTTACTTTTTTACCTGATAAAGAAATATTTAAAAACTGTAATTTTTCTTTTACGACCATTTGTGAAAGAATGCAAGAAAGTGCTTTTTTACTTTCCAATGTAACCATTGAAATTATTGATGAAGAAGATAATTTAAGTAACAAATATCATTATGAAAACGGGATTATTTCATTCGTGGAATATATGAATGAAAATAAGGCTCCTTTAAGTAAAGTTATTCATTTTGATAATGTTAAAAGTAAAATTGAAGTTGATATTGCTATGCAATATACCGATTCTTATAATGAACAAATTTTATCATTTGTTAATAATGTAAAAACCAGTGACGGTGGTACGCATGAAGTCGGGTTTAAAACAGGTATCACAAAGGCCTTTAATGATTATGTGAAAAATAATAATGTTTTAAAAGGTAAAGATGTTTCTTTAGATGGTAGTGATGTAAGAGAAGGACTTACCGCGGTTATCTCAGTTAAAATTCCTGAAGAACTTTTACAATTTGAAGGACAAACAAAAGGAAAACTAGGTACACCGGAAGCAAGAAGTGCTGTCGAAGGCGTTACCTATGAAAGTTTAAAATTCTTTTTAGAAGAGAATAAAGATACGGCTTTAAGTATTTTAGAAAAAGCGCAAAAAAGTAAAATGGCCCGTGAAGCCGCTCGTAAAGCGCGTGAAAGTGTTCGTAAAGGAACCACGAAGAGTAATAAAGAAAGAGTTCTTAGTGAGAAACTTGCTAAAGCAACCGGTAAAAACTTTATGAAAAATGAACTGTTCTTAGTCGAAGGAGATAGTGCCGGTGGTTCGGCTAAATCTCACCGTAATAGAGAAACCCAAGCCATTTTGCCCCTTCGTGGTAAAGTGTTAAACTGTGAAAAAGCAAGCAGTAAAGACATTGAAGGAAATGCTGAATTAAGACAACTTGAGTACGCGATTGGTGCAGGTCTTGGGGCCGACTTTGATTATAAAGAAAGTAATTATGGCAAAATCATTATCATGACGGATGCCGATGTCGATGGCTCACATATCCAAATTTTATTAATCACTTTCTTTTACCGTTTTATGCGTCCTTTAATTGAGCAAGGTATGCTTTATATCGCGACACCTCCTTTATACTCAATTGAAACAGGTAAGGGTAAAGAATATATTGCCACTGATGAAGAATTAGAAGAAAGAAAAAAGACTTTAAAAGGCAATTATAAAATTCAAAGATTTAAAGGTCTTGGTGAAATGGATGCCAGTGAACTTTATGAAACAACAATGGACCCACATAACAGAAGACTTTTAAGAGTGACTTTAACAGATGCGGCAATTGCGGAAAAAAGAATCCATGTTTTAATGGGGGATGAAGTCACACCAAGAAAAGAATGGATTAATGAAAATGTCGACTTTACCTTAGAAGATGACTTTAGAAAGTAGGTGACGAAATGGCAAAGAAAACAGAAGAAAAAACAATTATTGAAAAAATATATGAATATAGCCTAGAAGAAATCATGGAGACGGGCTTTGGCCGTTATGCGAAAGAAATCATTCAAGAAAGAGCCTTACCAGATGTCCGTGATGGTTTAAAACCAGTCCAACGGCGTATTTTATATGCCATGTATATTTCGGGCTTTACCCATAATAAACCCTATCGTAAGAGTGCCAAAGCCGTCGGAGATATTATGGGTAATTTCCATCCCCATGGTGATTCATCTATTTATGATGCCTTAATTAGAATGAGTCAAAATTGGAAAATGCGAGAAACTTTAATTGATATTCATGGTAATAATGGTTCGATTGATGGTGATGGCGCCGCCGCGATGCGTTACACCGAGGCAAGACTTTCTAAATTCGCGGAAGTTATGCTAGAAGGTATTAAGAAAAATACTGTGGAAATGACTTATAACTTTGATGATACCGAATTAGAACCCACCGTTTTACCCGCTTATTTTCCTAATCTTTTGGTAAATGGTTCTACGGGTATTTCCGCTGGTTACGCGACAAATATTCCTACTCATAATTTAAGTGAAGTCATTGATGCGACGATTAAACGTATTGAATCTCCTAATTGCCCTTTAGAAACGATTATGAATATTATGCCCGGTCCTGATTTTCCAACCGCTGGAGTAATAGAAGGTAAAGATGGCTTAGTAGAAGCCTATAAAACAGGTAAAGGAAAAGTTATTTTAAAAGCTAAAACGGAAATTAAAGAAGAAAAAGGTAAAAAACAAATTATTGTTCATTCGATTCCTTATGATGTTATTAAAGAACAACTTATAAAGAAAATCACGGATATTAAAATTGATAAAAAAATTGAAGGTATCAATGATGTTATTGATGAATCCGACCATGAACATATGGCAAGAATTGTGATTGATTTAAAACAAGGGGCTAATGCTGAACTTATTTTAAATTATCTTTTAAAAAATACGGATTTACAAATTAACTACAACTTTAACATGGTTGCGATTGTAAATAGAAGACCACGTCTTGTGGGTATCTTAGAAATATTGGATGCTTTTATTGCTCATCAAAAAAGTGTCATTACAAGAAGAACCCAGTTTGATTTAGATGCCGCTCGTCTTCGCTTTCATATTTTAGAAGGCTTAATGAAAGCCATTAGTATTTTAGATGAAGTTATTGGGACCATTAGAAAAAGTAAAAATAAAGCTGACGCGAAAGAAAACTTAGTCAAAGAATATGCTTTTACTATGGAACAAGCAGAGGCCATCGTTACTTTGCAACTTTATCGTTTAACAAATACCGATATTGTGGACATTCAAAATGAAATGGCTAAATTAGAAAAAGATATGTATGTTTGGGAACAAATTTTAAATAATGAAGAAGCTTTAAAACATGTTATGAAACAGGAACTTAAAGTTATCAAAAAAGAATACGGCGATGAAAGAAGAACTGAAATAAAAGATGATGTTACCGAACTTAAAATTGATATGAAGAGTATGATTCCTAAAGAAAATGTTGTTGTTATGGTAACGCATGAAGGTTACGTTAAAAAGATGAGCGCTAAAGCTTATGCTGCCAGAAAAGAAGAAACAACTTTAAAACCAGGAGATTATATGACCCATTTATTTGATGTCACAACACAAGATAATTTGTTATTCTTTACGAACTTAGGCAATTATATTTTCATGCCTGTTCATAAAATACCTGAAGCCAAATGGAAAGATTTAGGAAAACATATTAACAATGTGGTAAGTTTAAGTCCTGAAGAAAAAGTAGTTTCGGCCATGATTTACCAAAGTGCTGGCGAAGTTATTTCTGTGACAAAGATGGGAATGATTAAAAGAACGAAGATGAAAGACTTCGAAGTAAGTCGAACATCAAAGGCCATTGGAGCAATGAAACTAAAAGAAAATGATGAAGTTGTTACATCTATCTTAGCAGGTAAAAATGTTTTAATGGTAACTAAGAATGGTTATTATTGCTATTTTGACCGTTTAGAAATTCCTTTAGTTGGCACAAGAGGTATTGGTGTCAAAGGTATTATTTTAAAGGATGACGAGGTCATGGATACCATTTCTTTAAATGAAGAAGAATACTTAACGCTTCTTACAAATCAAAATACGATGAAACGGATTAAAGTTTCAGATTTAGTATTAACGGGTAGAGCTAAAAGAGGAGCCACTTTACTTAAGAAAGTAAAAAGTGTCAATTATGAAATTGTATCTATTTTGAAAACAACGGCAAAATCTGAAATTACCATCATTGGGGAAGATATTCAAGGAAATGTTAAAAATACCGAGATTCCCATCATGGATATCAATAGTACCGGTTCTTTAGTGTCAAAAAAGAAAGTTTTGATGACTCTTTTAAAAGTGGAATTAGAACAACCAAAAGAAATTCCTTTAGAAAGTGAAAAAGAAGAAGAACCATCACCAACTCAAGTAAGTTTTGATTTAGATGATTTTAAATTGTAAAAAAAATCACTTGCTGCATACAATGTAGTAGGTGATTTTTTATGGATAAAAAAGAATTATTTAAAAACTTTGCCAGGATGCATCCGGAACTTGTTTCCTATATTAAAAATGGACAGATGACTTGGCAATCTTTTTATGAACTTTATGATATTTATGGCGAAGATAAAAGTGCGTGGGCGCCTTATTTTACCAAAACCACCGAAGTAAGTGCTGAAAATATTACCAGTAAACTTAAAAATATTGATGTTAACTCCATTCAAGAACACATTAAAACGGCTCAGAAGGCTCTTGATTTAGTAAGTGAACTTACTGGTAAAACAGAAACAACATCCCCTCTTAGTGCGGCCGTACCTAAAGTACCACGTCCTTTAAATCATTTTTTTGAGGATTGAACATGGACTTATTTTTACAAAAATCTTTACGTGATAACCCCAAAATGTATCAATATTTAAAAGAAAACTCTGGTTTTATAAAATATTTAAATCGTGACCCTAAAACATATAAAGACTTTGAAAATAAGATGAAAGAGCTTTACCATGAAAGAGCAACCGACAAAATAGGGGAAGTCATTGATAATATTGATTTGATTAGTAGTGTTTTAAGCTCCTTAAAATAAGTCTCACTTCATCTTTGGTTTTTATAAAGAATTATTAACGCTGTAAGAATAAAGGTTGATTGTTTTTTTAATAATAATAATTCCCAGTAGTTCTATTAATATCCTGAAGATAATGAATCACAATCTAAAATTTCAATTTTATCATAACGTTTTCTTTCTAAAAGGAAAGAATGCCATTACCTTAATAAAGTTATTTGCGATTAGGAAGATATATGTTATACTTTTTTTGAAGGTAGGTTTTAAAATGTTTGATACAATTATTATTGGAGGTGGACCGGCAGGTCTTACCGCAGCTATTTATCTAAAAAGAGCGTGTAAAAATGTGTTAGTTTTAGAAAAAGAGGTTTTTGGCGGGCAGATAACGAAAGCTAATATCGTGGAAAATTATCCTGGTTTTATGAAAGTCAAAGGGATGTCTTTAGGTCAAAGTTTTTATGAGCAAGCCAAAAGTTTGGGTGCCGATATGCGTTACGAAGAAGTGATTCGAATTACCAAAAATAAAGGTGTTTTTTTTGTGAAAACTGAGGAAAAAGAGTATGTCGGGAAAACCGTTATTTTTGCGGCTGGCACAAGTCCTAGAAAACTTTCAATTAACGAAGATGTGTATTTAGGAAAAGGTCTTTCTTACTGTGCTACATGTGATGGGGCTTTTTATAAAGACAAAGTCGTTGCTATTGTTGGTGGCGGTAATACGGCCATAGATGATGCTTTTTATTTATCTGATATTTGTAAGCATGTTTACGTTATTCATCGGCGTGACATTTTAAGAGCTGAACCTATAAAAGTAGCCAATTTAAAGAATAAATCTAATGTATCTTTTATTTATAACACTACGGTAAGTGAAATAAAGGGCGAAAATGTCGTTCATGAACTTGTCTTAAAACAAAAGGATAGGGAAAGTCTTTTAAAAGTAGATGGCGTTTTTGTGGCTATTGGTAGCGTGCCCAATTCACACCTTTTAAATGAACTTGTTAAATTAGATGAGAGTGGATTTACTTTAACCAATCATGATTTAGAAACTTCTTTACCTGGTTTATTTTTAGCCGGCGATATTCGTAAGAAAGATGTTCGCCAGCTTACTACAGCAACAAGTGATGGCACCGTCTGTGCCACACATGTTATTGATTATTTAAATGGGTTATAATAACTCATTTTTTTCATATTTTTTATTGAGGAGATGTTTCTTATGAATCTTTCTGATTTACAAAAAAAAGATGTTGTTAATTTAGATGATGGTAAAAAAATGGGTAAAATTATGGATGCTGAAATTTCTTTTTCAGGTGAAGTTATTCATTTTGTTGTTTTAAATTATAGTTTTTGGCAATTTTGGCGGAAGAATGATGAAGTTCTTGTAACCTTCAAGCAAATCAAAAAAATAGGGGAAGATGTAATTTTAGTTGAATTCTAGTGTAAAGTTATTGTATACTTGAAAAGTAGAAAGAGTGTAACTTATGAATATAAAGATAATCTTGACAAGTTATTTTTTGAAATTTATGTATGGTGACCGAGCGTATGATGATCCCCTTCTTCTGTCGCGAGAAATTATGAAAAAAGCTTATAACGAAGGTCTTTATTATATATCAAGTCATAAAAATATTGAGAGCATGTTACAAAAAGAGCCGAAACGAACGCTTTACTTATTTGCCGGTATCCCGTCTTTTCAAGATGTGTGTATGAATTTGTTTCCTAGTGAAGAACTTTGCGCTTTAAAGATAACGATTCCTTATGAAGCTCTTGTTGATTTAAAATATGATGAGGAAGAGAAAGTTATGGTTGGTAAAAATGTTTCCATAGAGAAAAGTGAGAAAATTACTTTAGGTTTAGTCTATGAAAACAATACGTTGTTTTATAAAGAAAAAGATGAAAAATATGTTTATGTTCCTGACAAAGACAAAATTATTAAAGATTTTATTCATGAGTTAGAAAGTTATCAATACACGATTAAAAGCAGTGTAGAGTACTTACAAAAAAGGTTAAATACTTTCTTAAATAGCGAATCTTCTAAAGCTTTATTAGATGATGTTTCATCTTTAAATACCATCAAAGAGTGTTATGAAATTTTACAATTATCATCTTGAAATATTTTCATAAAAAAGAAGGCTTTTTAAAAGTCTTTTTTTTCTTTCGGCACTTTTCGTCGTTTTCTTCTTTTAAGAACACCTCCTTAAATGCTCGGTCATAACGGCAAGCATAAAATTTTTTCTCGGATATCATAGACCCTCACTTTCTAAGAAGTTTCATTTTACCTGCACTAAAATTATCCTTCTACTTATGTATTCAAGAAAAATCTTTAATTTTCTTTTTTTGGGGGTCAAAAAGTTCAAAAAAGTCGGAATTTCGTGTAAAGTTTACATTTTTTTCAATGATTATTTCTTTTTTCAACATAAAAATTATTTTTTTCTAGCTTGTTTGCAAAAGAGCCTCATGCTATAATATCGTTTATGGAGAAAAAAGATGAAGAAAAAATGTATTTTAGGAATATTTTTAGGTGTTATTTTAGACCAAATAAGTAAAGCTTTTATGAAGTGTTTGTTAAATAGCTCTTCATTAATTGTGATTCCTCATTTTTTTAAGCTGGAACTTGCTTATAATACTGGAGGAGCTTGGAGCATTTTAAATGATAACATTTCTATTTTAATTGTTTTGAATTTGGTTATTCTTATCTTTTTATTTAAAATGTATGCCAAAATAAAGGAAACACCTTTAAAGAATATAAGTTATGTTCTTTTAATATCAGGTACTCTTGGTAACTTAATTGATCGTCTTGTTTACCACAAAGTATGTGATTTTTTATCTTTTAATCTTTTTGGTTATTCTTATCCTATTTTTAATCTGGCGGATGTTTTTATTGTTACGGGAGCTATTTTGCTTATGATAGTCTTAGAAAGAGAGGACAAAAATGCAAGAATTGATAAGTCAAAAAAATAATGAAAGAATAGATAAATATTTAAGTGATGTTCTGGATAAATCACGTAGTTTAGTAGCTAAAATGCTTGATACCGAATGTGTTTTAGTGAATGGTAAAACTGTCAAATCTTCTTATAAAGTAAAAGAAGGCGATAAGATAACAATTGTAAAAGACTATGTAGAAGATATTTCTTTAACGCCTGAAAAAATGTCTTTAGATATCGTTTATGAAAGTGATAACGTCATCGTTATTAATAAGCCATCTGGTCTTGTTGTTCATCCTGGTAGTGGTAATAAAAGCCATACATTGGTAAACGGTCTTTTATATCATACGCATTTGAGTGATGGTGAAATGGACCGTCCTGGTATTGTGCACCGAATAGATAAAGATACTTCAGGTTTAATGTTAGTAGCTAAAAATAATGAAGCCCATCAGATTTTAGCAGATGATTTTAAAAATAAAAGAGTGGAAAGAAAATACATTGCTTTAGTGAAAGGTGTTTTACAAAACAATAATATTGTTATTGATGCTCCGATTGGTAGAGATGAAAAAAATCGTAAAAAAATGTGTGTTACAGACAAAAATAGTAAGCATGCTGTAACACGTGTCAAAGTTTTAAAACGTTTTTCTAAATATACTTTAATTGAATGTGTTTTGGAAACAGGACGTACGCATCAGATAAGGGTTCATCTTTCTTATATTGGTTATCCTTTATTTAATGATCCTGTTTATGGTAAAGAAGTTATAAAAGGCTTTGGGCAATTTTTACATTCCAAAGAAGTCACTTTTATAGAGCCTATTACAAAAGAGACTCTTCATTTTGAAGCTCCTTTGCCAGAAACTTTTCAAAATTTCTTAGAAGAATTAGAAAAAGATGCTAACGAGAATATAGAGAAACACGCCGATGGTAAAAATTAAATAAGGGTAGTCAATAAGGATTAATTTTTGATTTATCTTTTTTAGTTGGATAAGCAGTAAAATTGCATATCCAAGAAGAAAAAAAGCGGAAAAGAAACTTAAAAAAAGTTCTTTGAAAGTAAAGAAAAAAGCGGTCGTGGAAATTAAAAAAATAAAATTACAGAAAAGTAAAAAGTAAAAATCTGGATGGTTTTCTTTTAAAAGAGCCCGTATGATGGAATAAAGAAGTAAAGTACAGGTTGTTATGAAAAAAAGTAAATAATAAAGCATTTTTATCATCCCTTTACTAATGATATGAATTTTAGTAAAATAATATACGAGGAGGCTATTATGTTTACAATAGAAACAAAAGATGAAATTATAATGCGTTTAGTTCATTATTTTGTCACGGAAGAAGATTATACGCCTATGATTGTCAATGGTGTTAAAGATGAAATCTGGCTTCAAAATCAAAATGGACCTTATAAGATTATTCGAATCAATGCCAATTATATTCATAATGAAGAACAATATGAATTTGATTTAATGAAACTTAATAACGTTATGCATCAAGTAAAAAGAAAAACTCTTTCTTGGTCTATGAACGCTTTAAATATTTTACTCGATGTGAACGATGATGTTAATTTTATTGAAGATAAAAAAATCGAGTCCGTAGCTCTTTTAGATGACGATAAAATCACGAATAAAGTGTTACTTGAAAAATTTCCTAAAATTAACGATAAATTTTTAGAAGATGAAGATGGTTTTGATTTGATGCTTAATGTAGCCAACGATATTAATGCTAAAACAGAAAAGGAAAATAAAGTTTATGAACGCATTTTTAAACCGAAAAAGATTGTTGTTACGAATGTTTTAATTGCTTTAAATGTTATTATCTTTTTTATTACGTATATCTTATCCGGTGGTGTCTTATCGGGTAGTGCTTTATTAAAATATGGAGCCTTAAACTCTTATTATGTTGTTCGTGGAGATTTTTGGCGCCTTATTACTTGTGGTTTTTTACATGGTGGCCTTTTACATCTTATTTTTAATATGTATGCTTTATATGCTATTGGTACGCAAGTAGAAAATTTTGCTGGTAAAAAGAAATATTTAATTATTTATTTTGTTAGTTTAATAAGCGCCAGTTTAATGAGCACAGTTATTACACCAAATGTCATTAGTATAGGAGCATCGGGTGCTATCTTTGGTCTTATGGGTGCTTTGGTTTACTTTGGCATGCAATATCGTGTTTACCTAGGTTCTGTTTTTACTAATCAAATCATCCCCCTTATTTTAATTAATATCTTATTTGGCTTTATGGTAACAGGTGTCGATAATGCGGCTCATATTGGCGGTCTTATTGGTGGTGTTTTAATTGCTATGGCAACAGGTATACAACAAAAAGAAAATTCAAAAAATAAACTAAATGGTTTGATTTGTTTAATCATTTATTTATTATTTTTACTTTATCTTCTTTATTTTCGTTAAAAGTTGTCTTAAGACAGCTTTTTCTTGTGCAAAAATAAAAAAATTTAAGAAAGGAAAGTGAAAAAATGCAAGAAGAAGTTTTTTTAAATATGTCTTATCATAATAAATATTTACAAAAGTATGCGACACGTGATGAAGAGGCAATACGTCTAAAACCTGAAAAAAGTGATATAAGAAGTCCTTTTTTTAGAGACATTGATCGTATTATCTATTCGTATGCTTTTATTCGTTATAGTGATAAAACACAAGTTTTCCCAGGAAGACAAAATGATCATATTACGAAAAGAATGCTTCATGTACAGTATGTATCTAAAATTGCCCGCACCATTGGTAGAGCACTTTTACTAAATGAAGATTTAATTGAATCAGCCAGTCTTGGCCATGATTTGGGCCATGTCCCATTTGGTCACTTTGGGGAATCCGTTTTAAATCAAATAAGTTTGGCTCACAATGAAGGCTACTTTAACCATAATGTGGAAAGTGTGCGTATTTTGATGGATTTAGAAAATAAGGGCGAAGGGCGTAATATCACGTTACAAGTTTTAGATGCCATTATGTGCCATAATGGCGAGTTAGAGTTAAAAGAGTATCGGCCTTCAAAGAAAACGAAAGAACAGTTTTTAGAAGAGTATCAGAAAACCTATACGGTTAAAGATTTCAATAAAACCTTAGTACCAATGACCTTGGAAGGCTGTGTGGTAAGAGTAAGTGATATTATTGCTTATCTTGGTAAAGATATCGAAGATGCTCGGATGCTTGGCCTTATTAAAGAAGAAGACATTCCCTTAAATATTAAAAATGTTTTGGGGGTTAAAAACAAAGAAATTGTCAATACTATTGTTATGGACTTAATTAAAAATAGTCTTGATAAACCTTACCTTAAGTTAAGCGATGATGTTTTTTCAGCGATTGTGGATCTTAAAAAATTTAATTATGAATATATTTATAATCTTTCTCTTTCTAAAGATGAAAAAGAAAAAATTACGTACATGTATGAAACTTTATTTGCTACATTTTTAAGAGACATAAAAAGGGGTAATAAATCTTCTTTAATTTTTACAGCCTTTTTAGATTATAAAGTAGAGGCTTATTTAAATAAAACAAGCGCTGAACGTAAAGTCATTGACTTTTTAGCTGGAATGACCGATGACTATTTTTGTAAATGTTATGAAAAAGTAGGTGGAAAATGAAATATAAAAATTATGTTGTAGGCAATTGCCATATTTATACAATCAAAACCGATAAATTTCGGACAGCTGATATAGAAATTAATTTTAAAAGTGATATTAGAAAAAGTAACGTGACGGCTTTAAATCTATTAAGTCGATTGCTGGGGTATACTTCTAAAGACTATCCTACGAAAAGAGATATGATGATTGAAAGAGAAAACTTATATAATGTTGATTGTGGCAGACAATTATCAAGAACGGGTTATAACTTATTTGTATCGTTTAATATTGAATTTTTAGATCCTTTCTACGTAAAAGAAAAAGATTATGTTGAAAATATTATCCGTTTTTGTGCGCGCGTTTTAAAAAATCCTGATATTACGAAGGGAAAGTGGAATGAAAAAAGTTTTGCCATTCATAAACAAAAACTTTTGATGGCGATGGATAGCTATAAAGAAAAACCAACATCTTATGCAATGAAAAAAAGTAAAGATATTTTGTATCAAAATGGCCTTTTGAGTGAAAGTTTATTAGGTGATAAAAAGGAGTTAGAAAAATTAGATTGCAAAACCATGGTTTCTTATTATGAAGAACTTTTGCAAAGTCCTTGTGACATAAATATTATTGGTAACTTAGATATGGATGAAGTGGTTTCCTATTTAGAAAAATATCTTACTTTACCGTCCAAAGAAAATACTTCTTATGAGATGACAACACATGAAAAAACTTATCCTAAAGACACTCATACAACCGGAACGTATCATCAAACGCAACTTCTTATGTATTACAAAATCGGGGCCTTAACGCCCTTTGAAATAAATTATGTGACACCTATTTTTATGCGTTTATTTGGGTCTTCTTCTGGCATGGATGATAAATTAACAAAGTCTTTACGTGTGGATAATTCATTATGCTATTTTTGTGGTTTAAATGTACAAATGAGGGATTTTCTATTAACCATTTATGTTGGTCTTAAAAAAGAAAACGTCGCTAAAGCTAAGGATTGTATTTCTAAATGTTTAAAAGAAATGCAAGACGGGGACATAAAAGAAGAATTAATCGAAATTCAAAAACGTAAATTTTTGCAGGATTTACGTCTTCGGGAAGATAGTTTATATGGTTTAATGGATAATTATTATTTTCATGAAATAGATAATCGCCCCATGTATGATGACTACATCAAACAAATTCCTAAAGTAACGAAAGAAAATCTAAAAAATTATGGATTAAAAATAAAAGAATTAATGTCTTATGTTTTGGAGGAAGAAGATGAAGAAAATTGAATTAAAGGGGTTAAATGAGTATATTTATGAAGATATTTGTGATAACGGTCTTAAAGTTTATGTGTGGGTTCAAAAAAAGGCTAATGCTTTTAAAGGCTCTTTAACATTTTTATGTGGGGCTGAAGATATTTCTTTTCAAAATAAGGGAAAAAATATCTCAGTTCCTCTTGGAACAGCCCATTACTTAGAACATATTATGTGTAAGGATGAAAAAAATGTTTCCTTATTAAGTCGTTTTCAGGCTTTAAATGCATACTCTAATGCAGCAACATTTCCCGACCGTACGGTTTACGAGTTTGTGGGCTCTGATAATTTAGAAGAAGATATCAATCTTTTACTTGATAGTATTCAATCTAAAAGATTTTCCCAAAAGGCTTTGGCAAGTGAACGTGGTCCAATTATAGAAGAAGCACGTATTCAAAGTGATAACGTAAATCGTTTGTCTTTATATGGTGTAAATCAAACTCTTTTTAAAACTTATCATAATCATTACTGCGGTACAGGTAGAAAAGAAGATATTGAAAAAATCACTTTAGATGATTTAAAAGTTTTTTACGAAACATTTTATCATCCTTTAAATAGTTTTCTTGTTATCACTGGTAATGTTGACCCAGAAAAAGTCTTTGAAATTGTTAAAGAAAATCAAAAGAAAAAGACCTTTAAAAAATATCACAATCCTCTTAAAGAAACCTATGAAGAACCTTGGGATATCGTTTTAAAAAATAAAGACGTTTTATGTAATGTGGAGGTGCCTAAAACTTATGTTTCTCTTAAAATACCTTTAAAAAAAGAAATATCAAGTTTTAATAAAATGTTAACAGTGAATGCTTTTGAACTTCTATTTGCCGCTAATTATGGGTCAACCTCTTTATTTCAAGAAAATTTTTTGAACGATAATTTAGGCCTTACTCTAAATACTCAAGCCTACATAGAAAGAGATTATATTGTTTGCCAAATTATTTTTCGAAGTTATCATCCTAAAGAAGCCCTAGAACGTGTTTTAGAAAAACTAAAAAATATGCAGTACGATGAAGAAAATATCAAAAGAAAAGTAAAATCTGCGGTAGCCAGTCTCGTTTTAAATTATGAAGATGTGGAAGATGTCAATGACTTTATTGTTTATGAATTAAGTAATTATCACGAAATTATTACTAATGAAAAGGAGATGTTAGAAAATTTGACTGTCCGTAATGTTCAAAAAATAACAGAAAATATTTTTAATTATCCTTATAGCGTTTTTACACTCGTACCAAAAAAGAAGCCTTGTTAAGCTTCTTTTAATATGCGATAAACTTCTTCAATATCTTTATTTCCTTTTTCGTAAAGATAATTAGGAAGTAAATGTAAATGTGTATGTTTGATAACTTGGGAGTCCCCGTAGTTAAATAAAAGGGTACAAGCACTTTTATTTAATTTTGTCATAAGTTGTTGATTTAATTTTTGAGCAATTTCAAACATATCATTTAATGTTTCTTTATCAAGCATGGTATAATCTTTTACATGTTTTTTAGGAATGATAAGGGTATGTCCTTCGGCTTCTTCCTGATTGATATCTAAAAAAGCCATGTATTTATCATCTTCATATAAAATTTTGCTATCGACTTCATGTCGTGCTATCTTACAAAATAAGCAATCCATTTTTTCACCTTCCTGTATAAGTGTAGCAAAATTCACCGTTTTTGACAACTCCTTTAAAGTTTGCTATAATACTATCTTGTCTATTTAAAGGAGTGGTATACATGCAGACATACGGATTAGGTGTTAAAAGACCATTTAAAAAAGACTATATTTTACCAATGGAAAATCTAAAATTAATTGATGAGCTATTCATTGAAAAGGGAAGAATGGGTGTTTTAAAAGATATTCAAAATTTTGATTCCACGATTATCGAAAATGATTCTCATGTTTTAGGTATCTTTAAATTTCAAAAAGATTTGAAGTGGCACGAATTAAAAGACTTTATTATTGAAGAGGAAAGAGTGTTTACTTTTTCTTTGGCAAAACTTTTAAATCGCCCAGAAGAAAAGAAAATCTTGAACGTTTTATATAGTCACTTCCGTCATGATTTAGATAAAAAATATACCTCTCTTTCTTTTAAACAAACTATTTTAAGTATGAAAGAGAACAAAGAAGCCTTTTTACAAAACTTTTCTTTATGTTCTTATGAAGAACAACGTAAGATTCGTCTATATACATTTAAAGATAACTATTTATCCCAATTTTTAGATAAAGAACCTAATTGGAAAATAAAAAGAGGCGAAAAAAAGCCGTATGAAGCTCCTATTGAAGTTTTAAATATTGAAGAATATATCTTAAAAAAGAAGAAGATGAGTTAAATTAAAACTGTTTTCTTCTTTTTTGGCATAAACTTTTATGAGGTGATCTTGTGCATCTTTATAAAACGATTCAAAATTTTTTATATGATAAAGACTATTTTATTGATGTATGGAAAGATTTTATTCATGTGTATGGCCTTATTGATATTGAAGTTTTAAAAGAAGATAAAATAACGCTTCTTTTACCTCAAGGAAAAATTTATTTAGAAGGACATTCTTTTCGAGTTGTTAAATTGACTAAAAAAGAAATTTTAATTGAAGGAGTACTCACAGAAATGAGGAAACAAAATGATATGGCTTAAATTAAAAGTAAAAGATAAAAATAAATTTTTCTTTAAGATGTTTAAAAGCCGTATTATAATTTATGAAACGAAAGAAGATAAGGAAAATTTATATGTTAAAGTATCAATAGACGATAGAGAAAAAATAAAAAAACTTTGGTATGTTAAAATTTTAGATAATGATTTTATTGGTTTAAGAAAAATAAAAAGTGAAATAAAAAAGTATCATATCTTTCTTTTCGGAGTTATTTTAGGTCTTCTTGTACTGTTTTTACTTTCTCATGTTATTGTATCTGTAAAAATCTCTCACGAAAGCAAAGAAATAAGAGACTTTGTAAGAGAAGAACTAAAAGAACGTGGAATTAAAAAAAATACTTGGAAAAAAAGTTATCAAGAATTAACTCGCATAAAAAAGGATATTTTATCGTCTTTTCCTGATAAGTTGGAATGGTTAGAAATCGAGCTTAAAGGTATGAACTATATTGTCAGAGTAGAAGAAAGAAAATTAAATGTCGAAGAAAACAAGCCTTTGTCTTGTCATGTTATTGCTAAAAAAGATGGTATCATTAAAGAAATGATTTATGAAAAAGGAATGAGTTTAGTTAAGCAAAATGATGTGGTCAAAAAAGGAGACATCTTAATTAGTGGTCTCATTAAAAATAATGAGGAAGTAAAAGGAGTGACATGCGCGACCGGTAGTGTTTATGCTGAAGTATGGTATAAAGTAAAAGTGAATTTTCCTCTTCATTATGACGAAGAAACCCTAAGTGGTAAAACAAGATGGAATTTTAAATGGAATGATTTTTATATTTTTAAAAATCGTTTAGCTTCTTTTAAAGAAGAACCTCATAAACTTTTTTCTTTTTTGGGCCAAACTTTATCTTTTGTAAAGCAAAAAGAAACAAATAAAGAGTCTAAAAAATATGAGGAAGAAGAGGCCTTAGACAAGGCTTTAGAAAGTGTCGATGAGAAAATAGGAGCTACTTTAAAAGGCAAAGAGAAAATTTTGACGAAAAAAGTTTTGAAAAAAGAAGTAAATGATAGTACAATGTTAGTAGAAGTCTTTGTGGTGGTTTTAGAAGACATCGCACAGATTGAGGAATTTATTGAAGGGGAATAAATCATGGAAATAGAGTTAATTGAAGGAGCTTTTCAAAACATTTGGCCAATGCTAACCATTTTTCTTGTGGTTATTACATCTATTCGTATCACTTATTTACATGTGAATCATGAGAAATTTATCTTTTATAAAGAATTTTTAAATCTCTTATTCGTGGTTTACGCTCTTTTGCTTTTTAACCTTTTAACGAATGCCGAGTTAAATACATCAAGTGGCTTAAACCTCGTTCCCTTTACGGAAATCTTACGTTATAAAGTAGGGACCCATGGTTTTTATCTTAATGTTATTGGTAATATTTTGCTTTTTGTTCCTTTTGGCTATTTTGTTTCAAGCTATGTTAAAGCTAGTAAAGTAAGTCACATTTTATTCATTAGCTTTGTCACTAGTACTACCGTTGAGCTTGTTCAACACTATATTGGTCGAAGCTTTGATGTGGACGATATTTTACTTAATGTCGTCGGGGCAATTGTTGGCTTTTTACTTTATATTGGCCTTAGTGCTATCAAAAAACATTTACCGCGTTTTTTAAGAAGCGATACCTTTTATAACATTTTATGTGTCATCCTATTTATTGCTGTTTTACTTTGGTATTTAAACTACATTGGCATTTCTTTATTATAAACTATTGAAGGGGGATTTTTATGAATCAATATGAAATTAATGATAATTATGGTTATCAAAATTATGAATATTTAAATGAAGTGATTGAAAAAGTTTTTGAACATGAGAAGGTTCATAATGCCATTTGTTCTATTATCTTTGTCAGTAATGAAGAAATTCATGAAATCAATCGGGAAAGAAGGGGAGTTGACAGGCCAACCGATGTCATTAGTTTTGCCCTAGAAGATAGCCCAGATGATTTTGATGAGTTTAGGATGCTTGGCGACATTTTTATATCGATTCCTAAAATGCAAGAACAAGCCCGTGAATATGGACATTCAGAAAAAAGAGAATTATCTTTTTTAGTCGTTCATGGCCTTTTACATCTTTTAGGGTATGATCACATGAAAAGTAAAGAGGATGAAAAAATCATGTTTGACCTTCAAGATGAAATTTTAGAAAGTTTAAATATATTAAGATAGGGGTGGCAAATATGAAAAGTGGTTTTATAAGTATTATTGGACGACCAAATGTGGGTAAAAGTACCCTTTTAAATGCTATTTTAGATTTTAAAGTAGCTATTATTTCTGATAAAGCGGGCACCACCCGTAATATTATTCAAGGTATTTATAATGATGAACATAGTCAAATTATTTTTCTAGATACTCCAGGTATTGCGAAACCTAAAAATAAATTGGGCAAAATTTTAAATAAAGAATCTTACGCGATGATGCAAGATGTCGATGCTATTTTGCTTGTGGTAGATGCGCTTTCTGGTCTTGGTAAAGGGGATAAATATATTTTAGAAAATTTAAAAAACAGTTCGGTTCCCGTTATTTTAGTTTTAAATAAAATTGATAAGTTAAAAAGAGAACAAATTATGGAAGCTATTATTGCCTATAAAGATTTGTATCCTTTTTCAGAAATCGTACCGGTAAGTGCTTTAGAAAAAGACAATATTGATCGTCTTTTAGAAGTTATAAAAAAATATTTAACGGGCAATGTGCGTTATTTTGATGAGGATATGGTAACAAGTAGTCCGATGTCTTTCATGGCGAGTGAGCTTGTTCGAGAAAAACTTTTAAATGCAACGATTGAAGAAGTCCCTCATGCCCTTACCTGTGTTACGACCTCTTTTGAAGAGAAAAAAGACATTGTCAATATTAATGTTGATATTATCGTAGATAGAGAATCTATTAAAAAGATTGTTATTGGTCGTGGTGGTGAACGTTTAAAAATGGTTGGTAGTGAAACGCGTAAAGAATTGGAAAATCTTTTAGGTAAAAAAGTTTACTTGGAACTTTATGTGAAAACTATCAAAAATTGGAAAGAAAAACAATCTTATTTGAAAGAATTAGGTTTTGATGAATTAAATTTAAAATAAATGTATAAAAAAACTTTTTTCTTCCCACAATAAAAATAGAAGGGAAGAGAAATATGACAAAAAAAGAAGCTTGGAACAAATTTAAAGAAACCGGCGAGATTAAATATTATTTAAAATATAAAGGAAAAGATGTGGATTTATGATAACAAAAGTGATGGGTTTTATTGTCAAAACAATTGATTATAAAGACTCATCACTTTTAGTTTATCTTTTAACATTGGAGTATGGCTTAATTGGTCTTATTGCTCGGGGGGCCAAAAGTATGAAGAGTCCTTTAAGAAGTAAAACCATGAAGTTTACTTATGGTTATTTTTATATATATTATAAAGAAAATAATTTATCTATTTTAAAAGAAGTGGATATCATAGATAACTTTTCCCATCTTCATGAAGATATTTATTTAATTGGCTATTTAAATTATTTGACGGACTTAACGGTTCAAGTCTATAAAGAAACACAAAAGAAAAACTTACTAGAACTACTTATTACTACTTTAAAAAAAATGAATGAGGGCTTTGATGCCGCTATTTTAACCCATATTATTGAAGTGAAATATTTAACTTTATTAGGTGTAGATATACCTCTTGATACCTGTATAAAATGTGGTTCTTCTAAAAATCTTCTTACTTTGTCCCTAAAAGAAGGAGGAATCATTTGTCAAAATTGTTATCAAAATGAAAAGCTTTTTTCACCTAAAACAATTTATTATTTAAAAGCTTTTAAGAAAATAGATATTACGAAAATTACCAAAATAGATATCAAAGATGACATAAAAAAAGAGCTGTCATCTTTCCTTAGCTCTTATTATGATAGTTATACGGGCATTTACTTAAAAAGCAAAAATTTTCTTACCAAACTTAAGGTGTTTTAACTTCCTCTTTATCGTCAAATATTTTGGCCATTTCATCATTTGGAATCTTAAGAATTTTTTTGATTCTTTTTAATGTTTCTAACGTGGTGCTTGTTTCATCTTTTTCAATGCGTTGTAACTGTCTTGTAGAAATAAAAAGTTCTTCGGCTAGCCTTTCTTGGGTGTAGCCTCTTTTTTTTCGATATTCTTTAATCATTTACTTCACCTATGACATATTTTGTCATAGTATTGTATGGAAAAACACGGTATAAAATGTCATGCTAACTATTGTTTTGAAAAATAAACTATGCTATCATAAATATGACATAATAAGTCGCACTAAAAAATAGAAACTTGAGCATACTAATAATAGAAAAGGTGACAAAATGAAATTAGAAAAATATAAAGAATCTCATAGAAAAAGAAAGATAATATATTCCTTAGTAGGATTAATCTTATTAGCGTTGGGTATTTTTCTTTTTTATCAAAGTTATGCTTTTTATGAAGAAAAGAAAAACTTTGATGTTATAAATGGCACCGTAGAAGATCCAGGAGATATTTATTTTGCTTATTATATAGATGGCGTTATATCAAGAAATATGCCTCTTCAAAATACAGGTTATACTTTAGATGAAACAAAATCAAACTGTAATAATGGTGTTGTTCCAACTTGGGATAATGCTTCATGGGAAGCCAAAGTAAATTACAAAAATTACAGTGCAACCACAAATACAAGAACTAAATGTACTTTATATTTTAATAAAACAGCTAAAACAGTAAAAACGGCTTTAGGAAATGTTGAAGTGAATAGTTATACTCCAGATTTTACAAAGTCATCCTGTGATGATGAGACATGTGAATCGCACGAAAAAGGGATTTTTGAAACAACAGACGCGGATGGAACAAGTTATTACTATCGTGGAGCTGTTGAAAATAACTATTTAAAATTTGCAGGCTATTTTTGGCGAGTTGTTCGTATTAACGGAAATGGTTCGATTAGAATTATTTATGATGGCACAAGTGCTCATGCAAATGGTGAGTCATCAACAGATAGACAATATGGCACGAGCCAATTTAATCCGAATTATAATAATAATATGTATGTAGGCTATATGTATACTAAAGGTGAAACCCATGGTACAGGAACATCTTCAACAATCAAAACAAATGTAGATAAGTTCTATAGTGATAAACTAGCCAGTTACGCATCAAAATTGGATACAAATGCAGGTTTCTGTGGGGATCGTTCTAACTTAAATCAGCAAAGTGGCGTTGGCACAGGAACTGTTACTACTTACAATAAAGGATACTTAAGGGTAGTAGAAAGTGCCCCAACGTTTGTTTGTGAAAATGCCAGCGATTATTACACAGTTTCAAGTGCTTCAAGTGGTAACAAGAAATTAAGTTATCCGATTGGTATAATAACGGCTGATGAAGTAATGTTTGCTGGTCACGCAGGTGGCGTCTTTGATGGTTCTTATAATCATATGAAAACAAATAACGGTAGTTATTTAGTAACAGGAAATTGGTTCTGGACTATGACACCCGCCGGAGGCTATAATCCGTTCGACCTTCCCTACTGGTATGCTCTTGTGTTCCGTGTCAACGGCTCTGGTCTTTTCGACGACGGTAGCGCTGACGACACCCGTGGTCTGCGTCCAGTTATTAATTTAAAGTCTGATGTGACAATCACTGGTGGCGGAACTAAGACTGATCCGTACGTAGTGTCCTGATTAGTGGACAGTTTTCCTTAAACAACGATAATCATTGAATTTATCAAGCAAAAAAGTTGGTCCAGTTTGATATGAACCCCGTTTCTTGGACATAGAAACGAGGTTTTAATATGTCAAAATTAACATATGAAGATAGAATTGAAA
>CAKOOQ010000008.1 GCA_934098555.1 uncultured Bacilli bacterium | reverse complement strand
AATTGCCAATTTAGAATGCAATGAATTTATATTTCCAAGATTATAACCATTGTTATTAACGTGAGTATCTGATTTTATTCGTTCTAAATTTATATTATTTTCTTTAGCAAATTTTTCATAAGAAGACTTACAATCTGTAATAAGACAATTTATCTCTTTTGTTTTTTTCCTAATTTATCCATATTTTTAACTAGTTTCATATTTTTGCATCACTATCTTATAGCAGTAAGCATATCATAATTTACTCGTATTGAGAAATGCAAGTATCTAATTATGTTAGATTTAAAAGAAGAAAATCTGGCTAAATTACCAAGAGATGGAAAGATAAGAAAATTTATGAGTGAAATAAAAAGAGTCAATGAAAATCCGACATTTATGCATTACATGACAAAAGAAGAAGACGATGAAAAGTGCCGGATGACCGAACCTAAAGAAGCTAACGAGGTTAATAGGGTTAAAATAATGCTTAAAAAGAAGATGTCTTTAAATGATATAGTGAGTATCACTGACTTATCTTTAGAAGAAGCCTTAGAAAATAAGTATCTAACATTTATAATTTTTTAAGAAGACCTATCTGGTCTTTTTTTATAAATTGTTTTTAGAAAATATAAAGAAAAGACGAAGACTTTAAAGTATAAATTTGTTATAATAAAAAAGAATAGGGGAAGTAAAATGAACGAAGAACGAAGTTACTTAGAGATGTTTTCACAAGAAACATTGAATAAATATGGGTTATCATTGCAAGATCAAAAGAAAATTGTTTATCTTTTGCAAATGGGAATAGAAAAACATTTATACACAGACACTAAGGATTTTTATCATGATTTGAAACATATTGAAAAAGTATTAGCCTATACACAAATGATTTTAAATAAAATGGGCAATGTTTCGTTTGATAAAAATCTTTTACTAGAAGCTGCCTTATTTCATGATATAGGTAAAACTTTAGGATTTTCTAATGAGGACCATGGTATAGGAGGAGCCTTAAATGTTGAAAAATATGTAAAGGTTTTAAATCCTAAGCAAAAAGAAATTTTAAAAATTCTTATTGAATATCATGCCAGTGAGGAAGATAAAATTACTTTTAAAGGTGATTTATTTAACTTAGAAGAGCAAGAAGAAATCGGAAAGATGTTAGATATATTAAAAGATGCTGATGCTCTTGATAGAAATCGTCTAAATTTTCCGGCTCCTGTAGGGACGTGCGATAAAAATAAGCTTCGGACCAAAGAGGCTAAAGAACTTTTATTATTGAGTGATGAATTTTATATGGATTATAATTTGGCCATCATAAAATATAAAGAACAGAAAGGAAAAAAACAAGTATTAAATAATTATGAACTTCTTAATGATTGGATTATCGCTTATAAAAAAGGGGAAAAGAATATGTATCATGCCTCATTAGATCCAAGTATCTTTTCTTTAGAACCTAAAGAAAGTACCCAAAAAGGCCGGTTTGTTTATGCTGGCATAAATCCGGTTAACTGTTTTGAGATGGCATCGTTTCGGACATCGGCACTTTTTCCTAGAAGCCAAGGTGGCATTAAAGAAATTTTTCCCGATTCTATTTTTAATACTTTGAAAGATAAATATATTACCATTTATAAACTTCCTAAAGAAAAATTTAGAGAATATAAGGAACTTGTTACTTCAGCTCCTAATGGCGAATGGGTATCCGAAGAAAAAATTATTCCCGAAGCTCAAGTATCTTTTAAGGCTCTTGATTTACTTAAATATTTTAAATTAACGCATTTAATCAATATTTCTGAAGATTATTCTTTTGAAAGTCAATTTACGTCCTTCTTAAAAAGTGTGCCAATTTATTTATGGGGAATTAAAAATAAAAAAGAAAATCCTTTAATAATGGACCAAAAATGGCATTTCTTTTCCGAGACGGCTCGGTATTATTTTCAAAGAGATGACGTTATCGAACTTTTAAATTTTGTTCGTAAAGATGTGGATGAAGATGTTGATAACTATATTAATGAATTTCAAATTATCCATCATCGTGAACCAAATTATGAAGATGAAAAAGAGTGTTTAGCTCCTTTAATAAAACAATTCAAAGAAAAATATTTTTCCAAAGACGATATGGGTAGTGAAAGAATAAATGAAGATTACCTAAATGTTTTATGTACCTTAAATCATTTCCCTTTTGAAATAAAAGATAATGATTTAAAACCTCTTTCTAAGGAAAAAGAAGAAATTTTAAAACGAACACGAAAAATTTCAGGGCATGTAAGTCTTTTATCTATCGTTTTGGTAACCCTCTTTCTAGGAATGACTTTTGCCGTTATTTTTATATTAAAAAGATAGGAGTTTATCATGAAAATAGCATTAATTAATGAAAATAGTCAAAAAGATAAAAATGAATTTATTTATAAAATTTTAAATCAAATAGCTACGAAATATCATCATGAAGTTTTTAATTATGGCGTTTCTAAAGACAAGAAATGTGATATCAATTATGTAGAGGCTGGTATTTTAGCTGGTCTTCTTTTAAATAGTAAGGCTGTTGATTTTGTTATTACCGGATGTGCATCTGGTATTGGAGTGACAATGAGTTTAAATGCCATGCCTTTCGTTTACGCTGGATACGTTGCCGATAATGTGGATGCTAAGTGTTTTTGTAAAGTAAATGCAGGCAATGCTATCGCGATTCCTTTTGGAAAGTATTTTGGCACAGGTTCGGAATTTTTATTAGAAAGTATTTTTGAAACTTTGTTTACAACAGAATTTTTAAGTGGTTATCCTTCAAAAAGAAAGGACATTCAAGCAAATCAAAAACAGGAACTTGTTCATTTAAAACAAACGACGCAGATAGCTATGAGTGAAATATTAGAAGAACTCGACAAAGAGATGTTAAAGAAAATGATTTATAATGATTATTTTGAAGAGAATTTCTTTAAAAACTGTGAAAATGAATTTTTAGGCATCTTAGTTAAAAACATTTTTGATGAGTGGGAAAGTGAAGAGGAAGAAGCACTTTAACTTTACTTTCTAATATTTAGTCGTTATAATAAGGCAACCAAGGGGGAAATTATGCCAAAAGTTAGTGTTATCGTGCCTATTTATAATGTTTCTAAATATTTACCAACTTGTCTCAATTCTTTAGTGACGCAGTCACTTAAAGATATTGAAATTATTTGTATTGAAGATAAGAGTACAGATAACAGTCGTGAAATATTAAAAGAATACGAAAAAAATTATCCATATTTAATCAAAGCTGTTTATCTAGAAGAAAATCAAGGTCTTTCTCATGCCCGAAATACGGGGTTATCTCTTGCTAATGGTAAATATATTGGTTTTGTCGATTCCGATGATTTAGTTTCTCATACGATGTATGAAGATTTTTCTGAAACATTAGAATTTTATAATATGCCTTTACTGGTTGGTAATTGCTTTCAAATAAGAGAAGATGCTTATCTTTCCAAAGAAGTTTTTCCAAGATGTCAAAAAAAAAGACCTTACATTAGTGATTACTTAAAACATCCTGATGCTTTTTTCGAAGAAACTCCCGCTGTTTGGGACAAACTGTTTCTACATGATTTTATTCAGTATGACTGCTTTTTAGAAGGGGCTATTTATGAAGATGCGGCCTTTACGTATCCTATCCTTTTAAGGGCTCAAAAAACCGTGCAACTTTTGCAAAGTGATTATGCGTATCGTCAAAATTCACAAGGAATTATGGCGACATCTTTATTAAGTAAAAATACTAGAATATTAGATATGTTGAGAGTTTATGATAAATCTATAGCAATGAAGTTACCTGAAGAGGAAAAGAAAATGTTAAAAGACCGCATGAAGCAGTACCTTTATAGTACTATTCATAGTATTTCTTTCTGGGATATTCCTTTAAAAGAAAAAGAAGATATTATGGCCACGTATCTTCGTCTTGCTAATTACCGCATTGCTAATTTGTTTTCTTATGATACTCTTTACGCCCAAAAACATTTCACGGATATTCAAAACCATTTAGCGGAAAAAATTCTTTATAAAAAACCTATTACTTCTGTAAATGAGGCCATAAATACGGAACAAAAACTGATTAGAAAATTAAAAAGATAGACGAATATCTTTTTTTCTTTTATAATAAATTGAGAAGGGAAGAGGAATATGTTAAAAGTAAGTCATGTAACGAAGTATTATGACACTCATAAAGCAGTGGATGATTTATCATTTACTGTGAATGATGGTGAAATATTTGGCCTTTTAGGGGTGAATGGAGCGGGTAAAACAACGACATTTCGAATGATTATTGGCCTTTTGAAACCTAACAGTGGCGAAATTACCTTAGATGATAAACCCATCGATTATTCAGTAACCGATAAAATTGGTTTTTTGACGGAAGAAAGAAGTTTACTTACCAAATTAACCGTGAAAGAACAAGTTGTTTATTATGGTGTTTTAAAAGGAATGGATGAAAAAACAATTTTAGAAAGGCTTGATATTTGGTTAGAACGTTTTCATATTACTGAATATAAGAATAGAAAAATAAAAGAATTGTCCAAAGGAAATCAACAAAAGGTTCAATTTATTACAGCGGTGATAAATGAACCCAAACTTCTTATTTTAGATGAACCTTTTACAGGCTTAGATCCTATTAATGTGGAAATGTTTATAAACGCCATTCAAGATTTTAAAAAGAAGGGATGTTGTATTATTTTTTCATCACACCGGATGGAGCATGTGGAAATGTTTTGCGAGAAACTCGTTATTCTTGTGAAGGGAAAATCGGTTTTAGAAGGTGATTTAAAAGAAATTAAGAAAGATTATCGTAAGAAAACCATTCATCTTATTGGAGATGTGAAAAAAGAAGACTTAGAACACTTAGAAGGTGTTTCAAATGTTATAGAAAACGCCGAAGAAATGATTGTTTCCGTTTTAGAAGATAAGTATATTGATACGGTTTTTGCGGAAGTTAAAAAAGGCAAACATATCACTAAATTTGTCGTATCGGACCCAAGTTTGAATGAGATTTTCTTAAGTAAGGTAGGTGAATCCTATGAAGGCTAAACTTAAATTTTTAACCAAACAAAGTCTAAATAAGAAAATAAAAACCAAATGGTTTTTAGTTGTGAATATTCTTTTACTTGTTCTTCTCATGGTTATTACGAATATTGACCGTATTGTTACTTTTTTTGGTGGTGATTTTGAAGACGTTACCAAAGTATCAGTTATCGATGAGGTTGGAGGCTATGATTTATTTTTAAATTCTTTTTCTTCTTTAACGAATAATCTACAAGATACATATCATTTTGAAGTTTCTAAAGCTTCTTCATTAGAAGAAGAAAAAGAATCTTTAAAGGAAGATGAGAAAAAAATCATAGTTTATTTAAAAGAAAGTAAAGAAAACTATTTAGAAGCGGAACTTATCAGTTTTGAAGAATTAAAAACAATGGAAACCCAGTTTTTAGAAAGTTCTATTAACACGGTGAAAAGCACCATGGCTATCATGCAAAGTGGTTTAACCGAAGAAGAGGTAAGTAGATTAATGAATCCCGCTACAATCACACTTACCGTTACCAATGAAGAAAAAAGTAATATTAAAAATAAAGATTTAATTACCTCAGGAGTTATCTTAGTTGTTATTTTACCTTGTTTCTTTCTTATTTTAATGCTTGTTCAAATGATTGGTAGTGAAGTAAATGATGAAAAAACCACACGGAGTATGGAAATTATTATTTCTAATGTCTCTCCGGAAATCCACTTTTTATCTAAGGTTTTCGCATCCACTTTATTCGTTGTTATTCAAGGTGTGTTATTACTTTTATATGCCTTTGTCGCTGTCTTAAGTCGTTTTATCTTTGGCGGTGGGAATTTACTTAGTGGCATAGGTGAAGGCCTTTCTGGTAACGTTTCAACCATTATTTCAAGTTTGCAAGAAAGTGGTATTTTAAATTTATTATTACAAGGTCTTCCTTGGATACTTTTACTTTTCTTAGTTTCTTTTGTCCTTTATGGTATTGTTGCCGGAGTTTTAGCATCTATGACAACCAGTATGGAAGATTTTCAACAACTTCAAACACCGATTATGTTGATTATAATGGTTGGTTATTACTTAGCTATTATGGCCAGTCAATTTGAAGGGGCGGCCTTTATAAAAGTCATGTCTTATGTCCCAATGTTAAGTTTTATGTTATCGCCATCGTTATTCTTACTTGGACAAATAAGTATTTATAGTTTGGCTATGGCCACACTTATCAATATTTTATGTACATTTATTATTTTTAAATATGGTTTAAGAATCTATAAAGTAGGTATTTTAAATTATTCATCCACCAAATTATGGAAAAAAATGTTTACTTCTTTAAAAAATAAAAATTAAAGGTAGAGGCTATAGGCCTTTATCTTTTTTTATGATAAAGTGAAGATAGAGAAAAGAGGCTAAAAAAAGCCTTTTTATAATTTAATAAAAGAATTATTCAAGAATAGAAAATTAATTCTTTATGTGGCTATGGATGGTGTTCTTGCCTGTTTTGATGTTGGTAATCCCAAAGATTATTTAAAGAAACGTCCTTTATATCATTCTATTCAAATATTTGAAAAGATAAATGATTTACCTAATGTCGAACTACAAATTTTATCTATTTGTAAAAAAGACTTGCAAATAAAAGAAAAAAATGATTGGCTTGATTTATATGCCCCTTTTTTTACCAAACGAAATATTTTATCAAAAGAACATTTAGGAAATAATACCTCAGCACTTTTAAAGCGAATTATTTAAATTTTGTTTCCTCATCTTCTCAAATAGCTCTCATTGATGATGATAATGAGGTTTTAAAGACGGTTCAAGAAAAAGTACCCCATATTCTTTTATATCAAGATTTTGAACTCGTTGATTAAACGTTATAATATATTGTCAAAAAAAGTTTTTTATTGTAATATTTTAAGTGTAGAAAAGAGGCTCAAAGTGTGAAAGAAATATTTAGAAAATATGTAAAAATAAACAAGCTAAAAAATGGCTCTTGGGGGTGGTATCCTTATGAATTAAAAGGATACAAAGAATCCCGTTTTAAAAGAAAAGTTTTATGTTCGCTTATAGGTTTCTTTGTTGTATCTTTAAGTATCTTTTTCTTTTATAAGAGTTATGCTTTTTATGAAGAAAAAAAAGACTTTAACGTTATAAATGGAGTTGTTGAAGACCCAGGAGATTTATATTTTGCCTACTATGTCAATAATGAAATTACACGAGAGATGCCCAATAAAGATTCCGGACTTACCTTAGATATAACAAAATCAAGTTGTAACAGTGGGGTTACCATTTCATGGGATGATGATAATTGGCACGCAATAGTAGACTATAGTACTTACGTAAGAAATAACTCAACAAGAACAAAATGTACTTTGTATTTTACAAAGAAAGTTTTATCTGGTAAGGATGTTTTAACTTATGTAAAAAATAATGCTGATTCATCATCAACAGATGTTTATACTGTTCCAGATAAAACAAGTGATAGTTGTACCTATACATTAGCCTATGATGGAACAAGTGATAACAATTTAAGATATGTTGGGTCTAATCCTTGTAATTATGTAACCTTTAATGGTGAAAAAGCCGGATGGAGAATTATAGGAATCTTAAATACTCCAGAAGGACAAAGAATGAAATTAATTCGAACTAATTCTTTAGGAAATTATAGTTGGGATAATAAGGCTAGTGGGACAGGAAGTTCAACACATAGTAATGGAAGTAACGATTGGACAGACAGTACTTTAAAAGAAGTTTTAAATAATGGAGCCTATTATAATAAAACATCAGGAACATGCCCATCTGGCCAAAATGGTGCAACAACCTCTTGTGATTTTACAAGTAATGGCTTAACAGAGGCAGCCAAAAATCAAATAGATACGATAACATGGAAATTAGGAGGAGCAGCAAAATATACTAGTTCGTCAAATGGATTGGCAAGTCATTGGTATACCTATGAAAGAGGAACTACTGTATACACGGGAAAACCAACAGAATGGCCAGGCAAAGTTGGTTTAATGTATCCAAGTGATTATGGATATGCGACAAGTGGAGGAAGTACAAGTAATCGAACAAGTTGTTTAGCCAAAGAATTATATAACTGGAATGATAGTTCTTATAGTGACTGTAAAAATAATGATTGGCTTTTCGATTCAAGTACAACACCATGGACATTAGCCCCGTTTTCGTCTACTTCTTACTTCGTGTTCTCTGTCGACGTCGCTGGCCGTGTCTACCGCCCCAGTGCGTACCACCAGCATGCGGTTCGGCCTTCGGTCTATCTGATACCCTCTACGTCGATTTTAGGCGGAGAAGGAACCCTTGAAAATCCTTATACGATAGGAGAATAAAATTAAATAAAGGAGGTGTCATATGGTTAAACGAAAACGAAAGAAAAATTCTTATGTGACACAGGTCAGTATTATTATCTTTTTAGTATTTAGTTTGGTAAGTTCTATTTGGTTTAGTGATTATGATTTTAGTCATTTATTTGAATCTAAAGAGAGTTATTCCATTGAAAATATTCCAACTTATGCCGGCGAAGATTATGTTTATATTAATAATAATATTCCTTTCTTTAAAGAAAGCGAATATAAAACGACTTCTTTTGAGTCTTATAGTGATTTAGATTCTTTAGGAAGATGTGGTACCGCTTCTGCTTTAGTGGGAGTAGAAACGATACCAACCGAACCTCGTGGTAGTATTGGTATGGTTAAACCAACTGGTTGGCATACTGTTAAATATGATAATGTTGATGGTAAATATTTGTATAATCGTTGTCATTTAATTGGATACCAGTTAACGGGTGAAAATGCCAATGAAAAGAATTTAATTACCTGTACAAGACAAATGAATATTGGGCCGATGCTAACTTATGAAAATAAGGTGGCTGATTATGTTAAAAAAACAAATAATCATGTTTTATATCGGGTAACGCCTATTTTTGAGGGGAATAATTTACTTGCCAGTGGAGCTTTAATGGAAGGTTATTCGGTTGAAGACCATGGCGAAGGTATTTCTTTTAATATTTATGTTTATAACGTTCAAAAAGGTATTGAAATTGATTATCAAACCGGAGAAAGTCGTCTATCATCTTGACAAGGACGTCTTTTTTTGTTTTCATATTAAAAGATTAGGAAGTGTTTTATGAAATTTTATATCTATACTTTAGGCTGTAAAGTAAATGCCTATGAATCGGAAGTGATTAAAGAAGAATTTTTACAAAGTGGTTATGAAATGGATAATGAAAATCCAGATATTATTATTGTTAATACGTGTTCTGTTACGAATATTGCCGACCAAAAATCTCGTAAGATGGTACGGCGGTTTAAAAAAAATCATAACGATGCCATTTTGGTCGTATGTGGCTGTTCATCAGAAAATAATCAAGTGTCTTATGATGAAATGGGTGTGGATATCTTAATTGGTAATGTTGGAAAAAATGACATTTTAGAACTTGTGGAAAATTACATGCAAAGTCATGAAAAATATCAATATTTTACGAGCAAGAGAGATGTTGCTTTTGAATCTATGCATATCGATAAGTTCACAACCCATACGAGAGCTTTTATTAAAATTCAAGATGGATGTGATAATTTTTGTAGTTACTGTATTATTCCTTATTTAAGAAAACAAAGAAGAAACAAAAACTTTAATGAAGCTATTGATGAGATAAAAAAGTTAGTCGAAAATGGCCACCAAGAAATCGTTTTAACGGGTATTCATACAGGTTCCTATGAAGATAATGGCAAAGATTTAACGGACTTAATTCATGAAGCAAGTCAAATAGAAGATCTAAAACGCATTCGTATTTCTTCTATTGAAGTTACCGAATTAAATGAAAAATTTATGATGGAACTTAAAAATAATCCTAAAATATGTAATCATATGCATATTCCTTTACAAGCTGGTTCTGATGAAATATTAAAGAAGATGAATCGAAAATATACGCTTTTAGAATACAAAAATAAGATTAAAGAAATTAGAAGTATACGGCCTGATATTTCTATTACAACGGATGTTATCGTAGGCCACCCTTATGAAACTGAAGAATTATTTTTAAAAACACTGGCTACCTGTGAAGAAATCGCCTTTAGTAAAATTCATGTTTTTCCATATTCCATAAGACAAAAAACCGCGGCTTCTTTGATGCCTATGCAAGTAGAAAGCAAAGAAAAACATCGTCGTAGTAAAGTTTTATGTGAACTATCGGATAAATTAGAGAAAGAATACGCTCAAAAATTTGTTGGCCAAAAAATGCTTGTTTTAACGGAACAAGATAATATTGGCTGTACGTCTAATTATTTAAAAGTTCATATCCAAGAGGATGTCAAGCCTAACGAAATGTTGGAAGTAAAGATAACAGCTTTAAAAGAAAATATGTTAATTGGTAAAATATAGATGGAATAAAATGTCAAATTTTGTTAAAATAGTATTAGAATACTTAGGGTGATAAAAATGTTTCAAAATCCAGAATATAAAGATTTGCAATGGCTTGACAATCATAGTGAAAAAGGCATTGTTCATGTGAATGAAAGCTTTGATTTTAAAAAGAAGACAATGCGTCCTTTTTATCGTAATAAAGGAGTTCTTATTCTTTCGGTCGGGCGTGTGAATTATAATATGCTAGATACGTATATTATTCAGGCATTAAATGATTATTATCAAAAGGCTATGACATGTAAAGAAGAAGAATTAAAAGATAAAATGTTAAAAGAATACAATGACCTTTATTTATTATGGTATACCATTAATCAAGCTAAGCAACAGCAAAATCCTAATTTAAACAGTTACTATGATGATCTTATTTATCGTTTGTATTTATTAGGATATAAAAATACAACTATAAAAACTCCTTGAAAAAGGAGTTTTTATAAGTCTAAACTATCTTTATTAAGAAGAAATTCTAATGTTTCAATCACAAGGATACCTTCTTCGGTATACCATTTGATAATGTCGTCTTTTACAATAATAATTTTTTTGAAATTATCATTGATATTTAATGACGATTTTTCTTCTTGAAGTGTTTTTTTCTTGTATCTAAGTTTAAGGCAACTTAAATGTAATATCTTTTATAAGATTGATTACAAACAAAGTCGACCTCTAGTTGTTTACGAGTATCTTTTTCTCTTGTTTCCACGACACCAACATCGACATTATATCCTCGGGTTAACAGTTCGTTGTAAACAATATTTTCCATGATATGATTTTCTTCTTGTTGTCTAAAATTTAAGCGGGCGTTTCGAAGACCAATGTCTGAAAAATAATATTTTGAAGGTGTTGAAATATATTTTTTGCTTTTTACATCATAACGTTTTACTTTTTCGATTAAAAAGGCATCAATTAAATAGTTTAAATAAGAATTAATGGTATTAATAGATACCTCTTTATAGCCGTTAGAAGTAAAGGTGTAAGCGCCATTTTGTAACAAATAATTTTTGTACAAAGGGTTTAATAAGTAGGATTTGCCGCTTCGCCTTATGCCTGTTATAATTTTAATTAAATTGTTTTCTTTTTTTCAATATGCTTATTTAAATATCCTTCTTTTTTTATTCCTTTCATTATTATTATCCATTGAAAATTTTTGCCGTTTCCGGCACTTTTTTTCAATGACCTAGTATTTTCTACTGATGCTAAGAATGATACCTACACTTATCAGGCTTATTAAAAGACTAGAGCCTCCATAGCTAAAAAAGGGCAGAGTGACGCCCGTGACAGGCAAAAGACCAATAACGACACAGAGGTTTAACATGGCTTGAATAATAATACCAATGGCAAGGCCAAACACCAAAAATTTATCAAATAAATCCCAACTACGAAGAGCAATTTTTATGGAACGATAGAAGAAGAAAAAGAAAAAGGAAACCACAATTAAAACCCCTAAGAAACCAAATTCTTCACTAATAATCGAAAAAATAAAATCTGTTTGAGGTTCCGGTAAGTAAAAATGTTTTTGATGGGATTTTAAGAATCCTTGACCGAGTAAGCCACCAGGTCCAATGGCATATAAACTTTGAATGATTTGAAAACCACTACCTAAGGGGTCCGTCCAGGGATTTAAAAATGAAATGATACGCGCCATTCGGTAAGGGGCAATGATAATAAGAAGAATGATGCCCCCTAAACCAAGAAGACCTATTTTAACAAAAAAAGAAAGTTTGACACCACTAATAAAAATAAGACTTATTAAGGTTAAACCAATTACCATAGCTGTTCCAAAGTCAGGTTCTAACATAATAAGAATAAAAAAAAGTAAGATGAAAAAGAGAATAGGGAATACTCCTTTTTTGATGTCTTTTAAATCTTTTTGATTTTGGGACAAATATTTAGAAACAAAGATAATTAAACCCACTTTAGAAAATTCACTGGGTTGAATGCCAAAGCCACCAAGTCCAAACCAACTTCTCGACCCATTGCGCACGGTTCCTATCCCAGGAATTAAAACGAGTACGAGTAAAATAAAACACAAGAAAATAATTTTATTGGCTTTTTTAAACCAAAATTCACTGGGGACTTTACTTAAAAAAAGACAAAGAAAAAGGCCAATGATCCAAAAAATACTTTGAGCTTTAACAAATTTGAAGGCATCATGAAATTTATATTCGGCCCAGATAGAGGAAGCTGAATAAATCATGACAATACCAAAAAGACTAATTAAAATAACGGTGATAAATAAAGGAATATCAAATTGCTTTTTCAAAGAATCACCTGCTTTTAGTTAACCATATGCTAAGTTAGCAAAAAATATGTTTAACCAAACTTGTTAATTTTGATATAATAAAAACATAAATTATAAGGAAAGGAAATGTTTATGAAAATAGTTGTCACGGCTGGCGGTACGATGGGACATATAAATCCCGCTTTAGCGATTATAGATGAATTTAAAAAACACGATAAAAATTTAGAGGTTATTTATTTTGGAACCTATAACCGCATGGAAAAAGATATCATTCCCCATTTAGGGTACCGTTATATTCCTTTAGAAATTTATGGCTTTAGTAAAAATATAGGTAGAGATATTAAAAATGTTTTCTTGGTAAAAAAGGCTATTACAAAAGTACGTCACATTTTAAAAGAAGAACAACCGGATGTGGTGATTGGAGTAGGTGGCTATGTGACGTATCCGGTTATTTTAGCCGCACATAAAGAACATATTAAAATTTTTATTCATGAACAAAATAGTATTCCTGGCAAAAGCAATAAAATGATTAGCAAGTATGCTGATTTAATTGGCGTAACGTTTAAAGAAAGTGAGAATCATTTAAAAACAAAAGGGAAGATTATTTTAACGGGTCATCCTTGTGGTGCTTGGGCTAAAGAAGTACCCGAAAAGAATAAGAAAGATTTTATGATGAGGCCCGATAAAAAACTTATTACGATTGTCGCGGGAAGTTTAGGAAGCGGTTCTTTAAATGAAAAAATGATTTCCTTTTTAAAAAGTATTGGCACCCAAAACTATGAAGTGTGTTATATAACCGGTAAAGGACATTTTGAAGAATTTAAGCAAAACGCCTTTCCTTCAAACGTTCATATTTTACCTTACGTAGAAGGTTTACCAGGCCTTTTAAAAATAAGTGATGTGGTGATTTCAAGAGCGGGTGCGGGAAGTTTAAGTGAAATTATGGCTTTAAAAAAACTCGCTATTATTATTCCAAGTCCTAATGTTGCCAATAATCATCAATACTATAATGCCAAGGAATTGAGCGATAAAGGTCTTATTTATTTATTAGAAGAAAAAGACCTTACCTCATCTTCTTTAGAAGATGCCATTTCTAAAATGCTTTGGGATACGGCTTTTAAACAAAAGATAAAAAGTAAATTGGATAAAGAAAAAACAAGTGAGAGTTCTAAAATTATCTATGAAGAAATTATGAAAATAGTAAAATAATAAAAGGGTGAAAAGTATGCAAAAGAAAAAAGTGATAAAAAGAAAGTTTAAATGGAAATCCTTTGGTAAGTTCTGTTTGTTTTTACTTATCGTTTTTACTTTCTTTTGCTATTTATGGAATTTAAAAACGACAAATATTTATGTCACGGGAACAAATTACCTTTCGGATAACGACATTATTGTTGCTGCAGGTTTTAAAGAGTATCCTTATTTGTTTCGTTTGAAAACAAAAGATATTGAAAAAAAAATCTTAAGTAATCCCTATGTGAAAAGTGTAAAAATCATCAAAAGCCCAACGGGTAGTATCACATTTCAAGTTGAAGAAGATACCCCTTTGTTTTATAATCGAAATACTGGTAAAGTGGTTTTATCTTCAGGCAAAGAAATTGCAAGTACTTTAAAAGGTATTCCTATTTTAATTAATTTTGTGCCGGATGTTTACTATACCAAACTGATTCAAAAATTAAGTAAGATAGATCGTAATGTCTTAACTCTTATTAGTGAAATTGAATACTCTCCCTGGACGAGTAATAATGTTTTGATTGACGAAGAAAGATTTTTACTTAGAATGAATGATACCAACACGGTGTATACCAACCTTCTTCATTTAGACAAATTAAACAAATATATTGAAATTTATGCTACTTTAGAAGATAAAAAAGGTATTATTTACTTGGACTCTTCTAGCGATAAAATATCTTTTTCTTCCTATTGACAGGATAATATGTTAAAATAAATCTTCCAAAGAAAGAAGGATGACAATGATAACAACCAGAATAGGGGAACTTTCTCTTACGTATGATCCGGCTTCTTTTAAAATAGAAGAAGATGCAAAAAAAAGACTTGAACTCCTTCATTTAACTAAAAATAAAAAAGTGACTATTGAGAAAAATACTATAAGGCTTGTTGAGCTATCAGACTCTTCATTTATAAGTATTAAAAAGTCTTCTTATGGTAAGGAGTTTTGTCATTTTTATATCAATGATAAAAATTGGCGGGCTTCTATTTTTGAATTAAACATTAAAACTTTTGAAGAAATTGAGAATAATGGTTTTCTTTTAAGTTTTATGGATGATGAACGTCGAACCTTTTATAATCCTCGTTATCAGGTAAGTTTTACGTATCCTTTTGTCGGTTTTCAAAAGAAAATTCATCTTTGGAATGGCAAAAAAGTTTATATAGGTTATGTTAGACAAGAAGAGGCCATTTTTAAAATTTACTTTACTATGCTTTTACAACCAATTATGGTTCAAAACAAAAATAACAAGGCCTATAAACGCGTTACTGTTTTAGAAGGTGAAACAGAAAAAGAAGCTTTAGATCGAGTTTTATTTTCTTTAAAAAAATCAAAGGAGCTTAAAAGAACGTATGGAAAAAATAAATTATAATGTTTTGATGGAACAAATTATTTTAGAAATTGAAAAGAAAAAGGTGGTTCCGACACTTTTATTGCATACGTGTTGTGCCCCTTGTTCAACCGCGGTTATCGCTCGTCTTGCGAACTTTTTTAAGATAACGGTGTTTTATTATAATCCTAATATTGAACCTTACGAAGAATATTTAAAAAGAAAAGAAGAACAGCAAAGACTTTTAAAGATTTTTCCAAGCAAGTATCCTTTAGCGTTTTTAGATTGTGATTATGAAAATGAAAAATTTCATGAAATGGCCAAAGGTTTAGAAGAAGAAAAAGAAAGAGGACCTCGTTGTTTTAAGTGTTATCGTTTACGGTTAGAAAAAACGGCTTTAAAAGCTAAAGAAAATCATTTTGATTATTTTGGAACGAGTTTAACGGTTAGTCCTTATAAAAATGCCCAAAAACTAAATGAAATTGGTTTAGAATTAGCCAAAGAATATGGCGTTTCCTATTTAGTCAGTGACTTTAAAAAAGAAGATGGGTATCGTAAAAGTATTATGTATTCTAAAGAATATCAATTATATCGACAAGATTACTGTGGGTGTATTTATTCTAAAAAGGAACGTGAAGAAAAAAAGCATGAATAAGGCTTTTTTTTCATATAGTTTATTGGTGATACTATGGATGAGATAACCAAAGCTTTAGAAAGACATAAAAAGAGATGTCAAACTTTAGAAAATAAACCTCAAAATTTTAAAATAAGTCATGAATTTACCAAAATATTACTTAGTGTTATCTTTCTTTTAAGTAGCGTTATCTTTATGAAATTAGATACTAACAACAAAGAAATTTATAAAAAATATTTTTTTGAAAATAATCTGATGTTTACAAAGATTAATACATGGTATCGTAAAAATTTTGGAAACATTTTGCCTACGGTAAAGGAGCCTTCTGAAACCACGGTATCAAAGGCCACTAACTTTCTAGAAAAAGAAAACTATCAAAATGGCTATAAAATAAAAAGTTCTAAAGAAAGTCCTGTAACATCTATTGCGAGTGGTCTTCTTGTTTTTATGGGAGATAAAGAAGGATATGGCAATACACTTATCATCCAAGGAGTTGATGGCACCGATATTTGGTATGGTAATATTAAAGATGTTAATTTGAAACTTTATGATTATGTAGAAGCCGGTTCTATTCTTGGTAATACAACAGATGACTTTTATTATTTAGTTTTACAAAAAGAAGGAAATTACGTCACTTATGAAGATTATCAAAACAGTTTACAAGCTTAATTTTTCCTTATATTTATTTTTTTTACTTTCCTTTTTATGCGGTTATTTTAAACCTGTTTTAATTATTTTTTTAATTGTTATTACGCATGAATGTGGTCATATCTTTTTTATTAAACTTTTTCATTATCCTATTGTTAAAGTGGAATTTTATGCCTTCGGTGGCATTACAACGGTTTCTAAACCCATTAATTCTTCTTTAAATAAAGAAATGATAATTTCTCTTGGGGGCTTTCTTTTTCAAATTCTTCTTTATATCCTAATAAGTTTTTTCTATTGTCAAAACCTTTTATCCGTTTCTTTTTATGAAACATTTAAACTTTACAACAAAACTATTTTGCTTTTTAATCTTCTGCCTATTATTCCTTTGGATGGCTCTGTTTTTTGCCATGCTTTACTCGAAAAATTCTTTTCTTATTTTTATTCTTTTAAACTCTATAAAGCTTTATCAGTGCTTGCCTTTATTCTTTTTTTAATCTTAAACTATGTGTGTCATTTTAATAACTACTTTATGTGTTTTCTTTTAATAGGGCAATATTTTATGCTTTTGAAAAATGAAAAATATTATTTTCAAAAATTTTATTTAGAACGTTATTTGTACAGTTATCCCTATCGAAGAATCGAAAATAATTATGTGTTAGAAAAGAAAAAGTTAAAAAAAGAAACACGACATTATTTTTATATTAATCATCATTTTATCGATGAGAAAAAAATGCTGGCCAGGGAATATGAGTCTTTTTCCTGATTTTTTTTATCTTGGAAAACAAAATATTAATGTACAAAATTTCAAAATATGTGTTATACTAGTAAAACTGAATGCAAGAATTACATATTTATCGTTTATTATGGGGGTTTAAAATGAAAAATATGACTTTGAATGAATTTAGAGAAATCAAACAAAACTTACATAAATTATATTTAGCTATCTTTGTAAGAAATTGTGAAATATTATGGGATGAGTACGATGAATGGCAAAACAAATTGTTTTCCAATGATTTAAGTGTGATTCCATTTATAGAATGGAAAGGGATGTATTTATATAGTAAAAAGGGTTTAGATTTTTCTCAAACACACGCGAATATTGATTTTACTTTATTAAAGGGGTGTAAATGTCAAGAACTTAATTTACATGGTTGTAACGTAAAAGGAATAGAAACTATTTTTTATAACGAAAACACTTTTGATGCTGAATATATAAAGAATCATCCCCATTATTTTCCAGATAATTCGTTACCTACGGAAATTAAGGATTTGTTTTATGCTAAAAAATTAACACTTAAAGATGTCATAGAATATCCAACCTTAGGAAAATATATTAACGAATATTCCTTTAAAGGTAATAGTTCTGGGTTTTCGCATTGGTTAGTGGAAACAGTCGGTTTACCCAAAGCTCTTAAATTTTCAGAGGAATATCCTCATTTTGTTAAGGAAGTTATCAAAAATACGGACCCTATTTTTCAAAATCAATTTGTTTTAAAAGAATCTTTTAATAAGAGAAATTCTTATGAAAAAATGAAACAATTCGTGTATAAAGAAGTTATCAAGAGCATAAAAAGTAATTGCTTTAACGAGTTTTTACCTCTAGATGCTATCCCAGAAGAAATGACATCCTATTTACCCAATACTTTTGTTAAAAAGGGTGAACTTCCTGAAGAAGTTATGAAAAATTATTATGCTGGTAAGCTTTCTTTCAATGATATTAGAAAATATGGTGAAATTTTAAAAACTAAAGACTTAGAACTTGGTATGCGGTCTTTCTATGCTATGAAAGCCGTTAACAAGGCATTTGGCTCAGTTTGGAATTACATTGATAAAGTTTCTGATGAATATGATGAGGTGATTTCCCGTTTTTTTTGCGAATATCCTTATATGAGTAAAATAGAACAAATGGCAAATAGAAAACCTGAAAGTATTATCAAGGAAGCTATAGCACATGAACTTTATGTGAATAAAAAATTGAATAAGACTTATTCTTTAGATGAATTATATATATTTTCTAAATATATGCCTCTTGAGGATTTATTTACGGATGAGTATGAAGTAGTAGGAGCATTTATTAAAAAATATGGATTTTCTAATATTGTGAATTTTAATAGAAAACATAATCAAATATTAGAAAAAATATCAGAAAGTTATATGACGTTGTTAGAAATGATGGCAAGATGTAACGTAATACCTGAAGTCGAGCTTTTAATTACCGATGAAAACCAACTCCTAGATGTTTTTAATCAAATTATCCATCAAATTCGTATTGAAGATTATGATTGGACAACGTATATATCTCTAAAACATAGTAATGAACTTGCTAAATTATTTCCTAAGGAATTTCTTGATTATGATGTGCTAAAAAATTATTTGAATGATGAGGAAGATTTTGTTAAATTAGTCAAAGGTTTTAATGGAAACAATAATTACATAGAATATTTACTCGACTTTTTATACCAAAATCCTTCGTTAGCTTCCTATTTTAAAGACAAAAAGATGGTAATAGATAATTACAATGAAATATTTACACTCTTTTATAATCAAGTGGGTCAAAATAAATTTTGGGATATTTGTGCCAAATATGGTAAAGGAATCACTCAAATTCTTTACTATACCTTAGGTACAGAAAAGAAATTTAAAGAATTTTTATCTTTAATAAATCAAGAGGACTACGAACCTTATATCAATAAATATCTTTATAAGTCCTTTGAGAAAAAAAAGGAACGCTATTTTGATATTAGATTTCTTCCTGAAAGTTTTAAAAAAGAGTATCCCGATGAATTTATTCCTGAAAAATCTCCTAAAGAACTTCAAGATAGGTTTTATGGGGCTTACTCTAATGCTTTAAAAAGATTTTATTGTGAAAAAATAACGCCTGAAGAAATTCAAGAGCATCCTCAATGGGTCCCATTTTTATTAAATATTGATTTTGAAAAGTATCTAGATTCTTTAGATATACAAGTTTATTATAATAATCGTTTGTTTAATTTATATGAAGCTTTAAGTTTAAATTTTTCTAAAGAAGAAATCTTAAACTTTTGTGCTCAATACGGTCGTTTTATTGATAGAAAACATTTTGAAATAGACTGTTCCCTTAGTAAGGAAAAACAATATAATCAAATAATAACCAATATTTATCATAATATAAAAAATAATGTCTTTACATATAGTGATCAAGTTTTACCGCTAAAGTTTATCCAAAAATATCCTGAGTTATTTTTAGATGACGAGGCACCTGCTGATTTAAAAAAGGTATTTTATAATATTACATTGACAACGCCTTTAACGTTTAAACTTTTAAAAGAAAATAGAGATTGGCTTTCTTATCTTAGGGGTAAAGATATTTTGTTGAGTTTCAAAAAAAGTGATATGGACTCCGACAGTTTAGAAGCATTCTTTCGAAAATATGGTGAAGAAAAAGCCCTTGAAATTGGGATGAAAAATCCTTCGGCTGTTACTAAAATGTTAGAAGATGGAAATTATGAATGCTTATTTCTTTGGTATGATAAATATCACTTTGTGCCTAGTTATGTTGTTATGACTGAATTTTCTTTTGAAGAGTCTGATAAATTTGTGGCCTCTGGTAGAAAATGGTCACAACTGATGAAAATGGATGATTACAATCTGAGTGATGACGCGAAAGCATCTTTATTAAAAGCTAGTATGTGTTTTGGTGTTTTTGATAATGATATCGATGGTTATAACAAAATCGTACAATTATTTTCTGGTATTCCTAAAAAAGTATCTTTAGAAGATTGGGAAAAAATGATAAATTTGACCCAGCAAAACGAGGACCAAGAAAATCTCATAAAAGAATGTTATGGTAAAGAAGATAATGCCTATTCTTTAAAAATAAGTCCTCAGCAAAATCAAAAGCGGATTCAACTATTAAGAAAAATCATGGAAGAAGCTCATGTTTCTAACATTTTAACGCCTGACAAAGCCCATAAAATATTTGGAGGATTTAACATGACATATGCCCCAGATTTTAGGGATTTTATCTTAAAAAATATGGAAACAATACTTTCTTCGGATGATTTTATGGCTTATATGAGTTCTATACAAAAACAATGGCCAGAGCTTAAAGCGTATAACAGTAATCGAAATTTAACACTTAATTTAGCCTTGTTGTTTGTAAAGTCCATTGATTATAAAAATATTCAAGTAGGAAATAATAAACTCGCCACGGTTTCTAGTATGGCGGGTTACAATCAAGAAAGCTTTGAAGTTTTACAACAAATATATAATTATGGTAAATCTAGAGTCTTTAATAGTATTCCAAGAATTTCTGAAAAAAGTGAAGACTTTACGTATGAAGTGTTAAGATTAGATGATCCCCTTGCCGTAGCTATAGGAACATTAACGGACTGTTGTCAAGAATTAGGTGACGCTGCGCAAACAAGCATGGAACATAGTATGGTAGACAAAAATGGCCGGGTGTTCGTTATTAGAGATAAAAAAGGAAATATAGTTGCTCAAAGTTGGCTTTGGCGAAATCAAAATGTCCTATGTTTTGATAATATTGAAATACCTTCTAAAGCTTTTTCTAGGGCTAAACAAGAAGGAATAAAAAAAGAAGATTTTGCTGATAAAATTTTTGCGTTATATAAAGATGCGGGTGAGAAAATGCTTGCAGAAGACGAGAAAGAATATCAAAAATTACTAGATGAGGGCAAAATAACAGTCAAACAATATGAAGCTTTAAAAATTTCTAAAGTAACAGTAGGTCTTGGCTATAACGATATCGCAAAGTCCTTAGAAAAAAAGGCTTTAAAAGATGATTCAAAAGTGAAAAGACCCTTAAGGTTTAATGCTCCGGTTATTTTAACACGTGGTCTTTATGTAAATGATTCAAAAATCCAATATGTAATCGCTGGAAAAACGGATGTTATTTCATCAAATTATGGTACATTAAGTATATATCCCGATGAATTTATGATTTACGACAATCATAATATTACTTTAAAAGAGTTTTTACTTTTGCAAAAACTTGCTCTCAGTACTGGAGATGCAAATATTTGTTATAACAAACAATTACCTTTAAAAGAGGAAATTATTTCTGCTGTTAGCTCTTTTTATGGTTTAGAACCCAGTTTATCTAAAATAATAATGAATGCGAACTTTGCTATTGTATATGAAGAAAGAAAAGATGAAATTATTATTGGTAACATGTTATATAATACTTCCTTTTATGACGAAGAAGGTAAAATCGTGGATATCAGCAAAAATGTGGGCATGCAAATAAGAATGGCTTTAGGGCAAATAAATAAAGAGGGTAAAAAAATGAATATTGCCTCTTTAAGCCCTGAAAAAAGAAAAATGTACAGAGAAGTCATGGCTTTAGAAAGTGAAATCGACGAAGAAAGAGGAATGATTCGTGTTCGAAAATAGTGTGAATGTAATGATAAACAATGCTTTACTAGCAAATAAAAATAATACATAAAAAAATATAGCTTTTATTGAGAAGATTCTGGGCCAAAATGGCAGAACAAATGTGTATATCAATAAACATTTATCCTTTAAAACAGAAGAGGCTATTTATGTTGAAGATATAGATGCATACATTAATTATAGTAGCTCTTTATATAACACAGTTATTTTTACGGAGAATAAGGAAAAATGCTTCCAAATTTATAAATCAGATAAACAGTAAATATGTCATGGTTAATACGAGTCCTATGATAGAACAATCATTGGATATTAACCAAGAAAATTCAAAATATCTTCATACCCAATACCTATAATTTTTAAAAATAAAGCATAAAGATAGAAAAAACAGGCTTTAGAATATATTGAAAAAGTAATTTGTTTCTGATACAATTATTTGTAGATAGAGTCTGGAGGGGACAATATGGCTATAAGTAAACTAAAAAAATGGTTTTCGGATGATGAGAGTGAGGATACTTCAAGATTAGATGATGATTTTTATACCGTAAGTGAAGAAGAAGCTTTAAAAGAAGCCGATAAAACGGGTAATAAAATGATATTATTAGAACCACGTGCTTTTTCGGAATCACAACAAATTGCTGATCATTTAAAAAAGAGAAATAGTGTGGTAGTAAACTTCAAACGAGTAACAGCAGCTCAAGCAAAGAGAATTATTGACTTTTTGTCAGGATGCGTTTATTCTATTGGAGGAACGATGCAAAAAATTGGTGTGGGTATTTATTTATGTACACCAAATAATGTGAATATTCAAGGGAAAATTTCCGATGATAATGAATCAAAAGAAGCAAAAGATGCCGAAGACGAAATTGGTTGGTAAAAAAAAGAGGTGGGTAATTTGCAAAAGTTTAGAACAAGTTTAAACGGATACAACAAAGAAGAAGTGAATCATTTTGTATTTGAAGTTACCCAAGAATATGAGGGCATGTTAAATAACTTAAAAAAGAAAGATGCTGAAATGGCTTCTTTAAAAGAAAAACTTGTCCAATATCAAAATATGGAGAGTACTTTGAATAAAGCTCTTTTAGTGGCCGAAAATGCGGGTAATCAAATTCGTAAAGTAGCCCGTGATGAGTCAAAAGCTATTTTAGATGATGCTAAGAGAAACGCTTCTAGGATTGTCAATGACGCCCTTATAAAATCAGAAAAACTAGAAGCGGATGGCGAGCTTTTAAGACAGCGTATCATGGCTTTTAAAAGAAGATTTCGGGCGATTGTTGAAACTGAACTTGATGCCATTAATCAAATAGATGAAAAATACTGAAACTGTAGAAATACAGTTTTTTTAGTCGGCTTTATTATTTTTAATGAATTCTCTTAAGATTTTTGTTAAAGCTCTTTTTTCAATTCGTGAAACATAACTTCTCGAAATCTTCATTTCTTTGGCGATTTCTTTCTGGGTCATTTCTTTGCGATTCATAAGACCATAACGCTTGGTTAAAATTTCTTTTTCTCTTTTGGATAAACTTTTCATATATTTATTAATAAGAGTTAAATTATCTTTCGTTTGAAGGACATTTGTAATATCTTCATTTTCATCTTTGATAATTTCCATTAAACTAATTTCATTACCATCTTTATCAAAACCAATGGAATCGTTTAAACTGATACTTTTTAGATTACCGCCCTTTAAACTTCGAAAGTACATTAAAATTTCATTTTGAATACATTTGGCCGCATAAGTTGTTAGACGAATATTTTTATCAAAATTGTAAGAATCGACGCCTTTTATTAACCCAATGGTTCCAATGCCAATTAGGTCATCGACATCTTCATCTTTAATATCAAATTTTTTGACAATATGTGCTACCAGTCTTAAATTATGTTCAATGAGTTTATTACGCGAATCCTCGTCCCCCGCCATCATTTTTAAAATACATTCTTTTTCTTCTTCATAAGAAAGTGGTTTTAAAAAGACATTATTTGAATAACTTCCTGTAAAAAAAAGTAGTGATTTAATTAAATTAAATAAAAACAAACTTCATCCCATCCTTTAATAAAATTTATGTTATTTTTTGGGTTTCATTCCTTGTTTTTTTAAGGGCTTTGTGGTACTATTTTTAAGCACGAGAAAGGAATGATGATTATTGAATAAAGAATATTTTGTGAAAGGACAATACCTTATTGTTTTAGATGATGAAGGTAATATAAAATTAAAGAATAAAACGAATAATCCTAAAGGATTATTAGAACGTGAAAATAGATTAGAACAAATAAATAACAAATTAGAAGGTAGAGAAAAACTTATTTTTTCTTTACCTGATGCCATTATGAAAAGAGAAGATACGTTAGAAGAAGCCAAGGAGCATTATACGAAATACCTAAATATGGACAATCGTTTAAAGGAATTTTTAGTTTGGGGAAATGTTCTTAGTATTAGTCTTACTTTAGTTAGTATTGCTAACGAAGCTTTAGCAAGTGAGATGTTACAAAACTGTGCTTTGGAATGCACTTTTTTAATTGTCTTAAATGGTACGGTTCATGTTATTGAAAAAAAGATAAGAGCCAAACAAAAAATATATACAAAAAAAATGAGTGAAATAAATGAACAACTTGCTAATTATCAACAAAATTTAACGAATATTAAAGAAGAAGCTTATGAATTAAGATCTTTGAAAAAAAATATACCTTTAGATGCCTTAAAAGAAGAAAAACCTCTTCAAGAAGGGGTTGTGTATTCTTTTAATCTAAAAGAACCAGAAGAAAGAAAGGTGTCTAAAAAAAGACTCGAAGAACAAAAACATCTTTTAGAATCTTTAGCTAAATTAGTAAGAGAAAATCCTAAGATGAGCCTTCAGGAAGTGAAAGAAAATTATGCTGAAGTCTATGAAAAAGAAGAAGACCTTTGCTTAAAATTGTTTAAAAAAGATTTGTAATCATGTTATACTTGTAGTAAGGGATGGTGGCTTATGGATATATTTCGACCAGATATGTATAAAAGAAGCATTTATGAGATTGATTATGAACAACTTCATAAAAAAGGCATTAAATGTATTTTGTTTGATTTGGATAATACTTTGGCTTCTCTAGAGGAAAAAAAACCGGATAAAAAGCTTATGGACTTCTTTTTATATTTAGAAGATTTAGGTATTAAAGCCATTATTATTTCGAACGCTTCTAAAAAAAGAGTCGAGCCTTTTAAAGAAAAATGTAATGTGGATAGCGCTTTTAAAAGTTACAAACCTTTTAAGAAAAAATATCAAAAAATCCTTAAAATGTATCACTTAAAAGACATTGATATCGCATGTGTGGGAGACCAACTTTTGACCGATATTTACGGGGCTAATAGGCAAGGATTTACGAGTATTTTGGTGAATCCGATTAGTAGTAAGGAAAAATTTGTGACGAAGATAAATCGGGGATTAGAAAAAATAATTTTAAATAATTTTAGTAAAAAGGGGATATTTAAAAAAGGAGAGTATTATGAGTAAATATTGCCTTGGCTGTGGCGTTTTATTACAGGATAAAGATGAAAAGGCCTTAGGTTATGTCAAAGATATGACCAAAGATTATTGTATGCGTTGTTTTCGCCTAACCCATTATCATGAACTTTCTGTTTCTTTTGAAAGTAAAAGTAGTGATGTCTTAAAAAAAATAAATGCCAATGTTGGCTTCGCCTTTTTTTTCTGTGATTTCTTAAATTTATACCCTGAAAATATCGCTTATTATCATAAAATAAACTTACCTAAAGTATTTATTGTTACCAAAAAAGATACGATTCCTAAAAGTATTTATTATTTAAAAATTAAGGAATGGTTACAAAGGGATTTTAAAATTAAAGAAGATATTTTCTTTGTGAGTGATAAAAGTATTTTTAAGATAAAAGAACTTATCGAAAAAGTACCGTATTCAAGCATTTATTTCACGGGCCCAACGAATGCCGGTAAAAGTAGTCTTTTAAATGCTTTATTAAAAGAAGAAAATAAAAAGGATTTCTTAACTATCAGTGAAGCTAGAAATACGACTTTGAATTTTATCAAAATTTCTTATCAAAATAAAATTTTGTATGATACGGTTGGCTTTATTGATGAACTTTCGTACATGACGCTTTCTTTACAAAAAAAAGTGAATTTAAAAAAGGAAATAAAGCCGTTAAGCCTACCGATGAAAAAGGGAAGTTTTTGTCTTTTAGAAGATTTTTTGTTTTTAGAAACGACGAATCCAGAAAATATCATTTGGTTTGGCAGTGAAAATTTAAAGGTTTTTAAAACATTTAAAAAAACAAGTGAGGAAGGTAAAATAAAAAAAGAAATCAAAATTGACGTTCCAACGAATCTTTATATTAAAGGACTTGGTTTTTTCTATCTTAAAGAAAAGACTATCTTAACTCTTTATTTACAAAATACGGAGTGTTTAAGTATGGCTCCTAGTTTTTTTAAGAGGTGATAATATGAATAGAATACGTGTTATGGATGAAAATCTTGCCAATAAAATCGCGGCAGGTGAAGTTGTTGAAAAATGCTCGTCTATCATTAAAGAATTATGTGAAAATAGTATTGATGCTGGTGCCAGTATTATTGAAGTAAATTTATTAGAAGGTGGCAAAAAGAAAATTGAGGTTATTGATAATGGTTCAGGGATGAATAAGGAAGATGCCCATTTATCTTTTCAAAGACATGCCACGAGTAAAATTTATAAAGATGATGATTTATTTTTTATAGATACTTTAGGTTTCCGCGGCGAAGCACTTCCTTCCATTGCCAGTGTATCGAAGACAGAAATGATAACCAGCGATGGTGACTCGGGCACCCATATCGTTATTGAAGGCGGTCATATTTTAATAGATGAACCTGGGGCTTTAAGAAAAGGCACCAAAATCACTGTGACGAACCTTTTTTATAACACTCCTGCACGGCTTAAATATTTAAAAAGTGAACAAGCTGAACTTGCTAGTTGTGTGAGTTACTTAGAAAAACTTGCCTTGGCGCACCCCAAAATATCTTTTACCTTAAATCATGATGGTAAAGACATCGTAAAAACAAGTGGCAGTGGGGATTTATTAAAAACCATTCATGAGATTTATGGCATAAGTGTTTCTTCTAAAATGATTGAAGTTAAAAAGAGTAACGATGATTTTGATTTACAAGGTTATATTGCTAAGCCTGAAATTTTAAAAAGCAATCGTAATCATATGATTGTTATGGTAAATGGTCGTGTGGTTAAAAACTATGATGTTAATAAAGCCATAAATGATGCCTATTATACCTATAAACCGGATATTAAGTTTCCCATAGTCGTTTTAAATATTAATACGGATCCTACCTTAATAGATGTTAATATTCATCCGACAAAACAAGATATAAAAATAGAAAAAATGCCTATTTTATATGATTTGATTTATGATACTTTAAAACAAGCTTTATATAAGGCTTTACTTATTCCGGACGCTGTTTTAAGAATGCCTGAGAGTAATCCTTTTAAAGAAGAAGTCGTAGAAAGTGTTATTAAAGAAACAAGCGAAGAAGTAAAACCTTCGGTGCAAACCACTTTTGACTTTGTTGCCGCGATGAAACCAGAAGAAAGTAATAATGAGGCAAAGGATGTTGTCGTTAATCCAGAGATGAAGAAGTTAAAACTTTACCCAGTGGGTGTCGCTCATGGAACCTACATTATTGCTGAAAATGAAACGGGGGTCTTTTTAATTGATCAACATGCGGCTCAAGAAAGAGTAAATTATGAAAGAAACATGAAAGCTTTAAAAGCCAAAGAGGTTAGTACCACGCAGCTTCTTTTCCCCATTACTATAGAGTTAAACAGTAGTGATTTTCTAAAACTAAAAAATCAGTTACCTCTTTTAACAGAAATGGGTTTTCAAATTGAAGAGTTTGGTGTCAATACTTTCGTGGTGAAAGCCCATCCAACTTGGCTTTTAAAAGGCCATGAAGAAGAAAGTATTAGACGGATTATTGATTTAATCATCGCGGGTTTAGATGGCTTTGACCGCGTTAAGTTTAATGAAAGCATCGCGATAACATTATCTTGTAAGATGAGTATTAAAGCTAATATGCATATTTCTCATGCGGCTCAAGAAGAATTATTAGATGAGTTATGTGCCTGTGATAATCCTTATAATTGTCCCCATGGTAGACCGACCATTATTAAATTTAGTATTTATGATTTAGAAAGAATGTTTAAAAGAAGCATGAATTAGGTGATAAAATGATTATAGCCATAACTGGACCAACAGGTGTTGGTAAAACAAAAATGAGTATTGAACTAGCCGAGAAATATCATGGAATTATTGTTAACTGTGATGCTATGCAAGTCTATAAAGAAATGAATATAGGTACAGCAAAAATAAACGAAGAAGAAAAAGAAGGGATACCGCATTATCTTTTTGACATTGTAAGTCCAGAGGTTAATTATACCGTTTATGATTATCAAAAAGAGGCCCGTAAAATAATAGAAGAAAATAAAGATAAAACGCTTATTTTTGTCGGGGGAACCGGTCTTTATTTAAAGGCTGCTTTATATGATTATCGTTTTCCCAAAGAAAATAAGCCTAATCTTTATGAGAATTTAGACGATGAGACTCTTTATAAACTTTGCTTAGAAAAAGATAAAAATTGTTCTATTCATCCTCACAACAGAAGAAGGCTTTTACGTTTTCTCCAAAAAGAAGAAACAACTTTGGTAGAACCTAAACTTTTATATCCAACCATCTTTATCGGCCTTACTACCGAAAGATCACATCTTTACGAGATTATTAATAAAAGGGTAGATACTATGTTTGAAATGGGCCTTTTAAAGGAAGCTAGTGAGTTATTTCAAAAGTATATGGACTCTAAAGCTTTAAATACGGCGATTGGTTATAAAGAACTAAAATCATATTTTAATCAAGAAAATACTCTAGAGGAAACAAAAAAACTTATCAAAAAAAACTCTCGGCATTATGCCAAGAGACAGTATACTTTTTTTAATCACCAATTACCTATCCAATGGTTTTCGGTGGACTATGAAGATTTCTCAAAGACTATCCAAGAGGTATCTTCTTATATTGATAGACAGGCTTAGGCTTGTTTTTCTTTTAATTCGGGATAAATACTTGTTTTAAATTGATGCTCTAAAACAGGAATTTCACCATCGTCAATTTCTTTAAGTTCTTTCGTAGTAATTAAAAAATATTTATGTTGTAAATAATCTTTCCCATCACTACTCACAGGGTCATCCCAAGTCAAATCTAAATGATACCATTCATTATTTAACTTTACAGCATTCCAAACATGCCCATCTATATTTTGATTATTTTCTGGTGTCATAGCTACTTTAAAATTAGGAATTCCCATCTTAATAAGGAATAACGCCATCGCGTCTGTATAACCATTGCAAGTGGCAAAGCCTTCAAGTAAAGGACCATAAGCGGTATAAGAATGGTAAGGACTTTTTCCATCATTATTTCTTTCGACATCATATTTTGTATTGTTAATAATATAATCGTGAATGACTCTAATTTTATCTTCTTCATTCATATCAGAAGTCAATTCCTTTTCATAAATTTCATTGACTTTTTCATTAATTACTTTTATTTCCTCTTCCGTATAAAAATAATCAATAAAAACTGTGATTTCTCTTGTTTCACTAATAACGGTTTTTACATTTGAAAATCCATTAAAAGGATGCACATAATTATTTAAATGGGTTAATAAATCTTGATTTTGACTCATTTCTTTTACATCATTTAAACATTCTGTATATTCACTAGGACAATAAAAGGTAAATTTTTTCCAACCACTGTTAACAATCGTATAAAAAATATTTTTTAAATCTCCTTTACTTAAAGGTTTAAAATCATCGGTGTTATGAACAAATTGATAAGCATCCTCTTTATAATATTTATTTTTAGCTTTCAAAGTAATTTGGGGTTCTTTTTCGATTAATTTTTGAATCCACTTTGTTGTTTTATCTAAATTCATTACAACCACAAAAAGCCAAGCAAAACATCCAATTAAAATGATTATATTTATTATTTTATTTTTCATATTTATCACATCATCATTCTATCAAATATAATTTTTTTGCGCAACGGTTATAAAAATTAAGATAACTTTTTTGGGTTATTATCTTCTGAAAATGATGTTGTACACTCATGAGTTAGAAGGGTGTGAGCTTTATAATAAAGACAATCATCGGCGACTAAAAAGGTATTATTTTGAATATTATGTTTCAAATTATAAGAATGTGCGGTAACATCAAGATTATACCAAGTGTTATTAATAAAAATTTGATTCCAGACATGGCCTCCTTCTTCTTTTTTTCCTCCACCACCAACAATAGTGGTATTAATCTTTAAAAGACTCATCGTCTGATAAAATAACTTGGCATAACCTTCACAAACACTTTCTTGTTTAAAAAGGGGACCGATTAAATTTTGATTTTCAATGTTCGTTTGATTAGGCAAAAGACTAGCATAAGAAACTGTTTGAGCTATATATTCATATACTTTGCGTATGGCATCAATTTCATTTTTAATGCACAATGATTTTATAATTTCTTTTATTTTTTGAACTATTTTTATATAAGTATCACTATCATAAACATCATTCGTGATTTTATTCATTTTTTCAAGTTCTTCGTAGTTGTGACTATCTATATGATACATCTTCGCCATAACGTCATATAAATATTTATTTTCTTTTGAAAGATAGTTTATTTGTCCTAATAAAATTTGGGTAATTTTATACTTTTGTCGAAGTTCTTCTAAATCTTTTTCTGTAAGTTCACTTATTTTATCAATTTGAAGAGTAATATTTTCGGCTGTGATATCAAATTTCAGCAAGTTATTTTTACTAACAATAAGATGAATAGGAAAGGTGATTTTTGCTTTTTTAAATTGATTGTATTCTTCTAAGTCATTAATTCTTAAAAAAATATTAGCATAATAATTTTGAAGAATATGTGTGGTATTTATAATTTTAAGAAAATAACTTATATTTTGAAAATAAATTTGAAAATCTTGTGTATAATCAAAGATGTTTTTTAAATCATTTTCCAAGTTTTGAAATTCGACGGGATTTTCTTCTTCAATGAAAAAATCATAATGAATAAATTTTAAACTATAGTCATCCGGTGTTTCTCCGTAATAGCCTTTCAGGGTGTTGCTTTTTAAGTTTATCATTTTTAATTCTCCTTTTTTTAATTATAAGGATTATTAAAATAAAAAGAAACAACTTTATTGAAAATTTTAAATAATTATGGGATTATATATAAAAAGAAAGAAGGAATTATTATGGAAATAACGGTTGATGAAAGATTAGAATTTTTGACATCTCTTGTGGTTGCTTATAAAGAAAAAGTTTCAAAAAACAAAGATGATTTTGATTGGGTAGAGTATCCTCATAATGACTATGTTCGTTCTCTTATAGAAAGAGTAAATATTGAAAATTATCCTGAAATTGCGCCTTTTTTAGAATCAGGCTTTGACTGTGGTTGGTATTCTCAACTTTACTTTTATTTTGATTTTGAGATGAACTATGATGGTAATTATCCTTCTAACATGCCCATATTTGGAAAACTACCTATTGAAGATTATGGTAAACTTGTCCATAAAATTTATGTGGAAAGAAATTTAAAAGAATATTTTTTACTTCACGAAAAAGATAAACAAAATCTTATTTCTTATGTAAAATCAATCATGTTTTCTAAAGAAGAAGTAACTTCTGCTATGGAAAAGCTTTATGGAATTCCTATTCCCAACAATCATATCGTTTTTTCTTTATTATTTAATGGTGGCTTTGGCCCTTCTTATAAGGGAGAGTCTTATTACTTAAGAGGAATTGAAATTCAAGACGGAAAATACTTTCATGAACAAGATCAATTTGTGAAAAAGTTTTTTCATGAGGCGTCTCATCCTTTAGTAAATCCTTTGATTGATAAGTATAGTAAAGATTTTAAATTTGACGATGCTCTTTTAAAAGAGGCAATAGATAAAGGGTTACCTTCTTGTTATACGAATTTACATACTCTTTTATGTGAATATTTTGTTCGTGCTAATGAAAACTATTTAACAAAAAAATATATATCTGAAGAAATTTATTGGGATAGCATTGCTTGGCTTAAGACGGCTGGATTTATTTATATTGAAGAGCTTATTGCTGTTTTAGAAAAAACAAGGCCCTTTTATAATACATATGAAGAGGTCCTTGTTCATGAATTATTACCTTATTTAGAAAAAATAAATGTAAAGTTAAAGAATAACATAAATAGAAAGTAGGAATTATTATGGAAGTGACAGTCGATGAAAGATTAGAATTTTTACAAGCTCTTGTGGTTGCTTATAAAGAAAAAGTTTCAAAAAATAAAGATGATTTTGATTGGGTGGAGTATCCTCATAATGACTATGTTCGTTCTTTTGTAGAAAGAATAAATATTGAAAATCATTCGGAAGTTTATCCTTTTTTGGATTCAATTATTGATTGTGGTTTGTATTCAAAATTTTATTTTTATCTTGACGCGGAAATGAACTATGATGGTAGGTATCCTTCTAGCATAGCTTTATTTGGAAAGTTATCAATTGAAAATTTTGGCAAAGTAATTCATCAGATTTATGTTAAAGAAAATATAAAAGATTTTTTTGTGGAACACCAAAATGATATAAATGAACTTATTTCTTATGTAAAATCAATCATGTTTTCCAAAGAAGAAGTAACTTCTGCTATGGAAAAGCTTTATGGAATTCCTATTCCCAAAAATCATCTTGTTGTTTCCTTATTATTCAATGGTGGTTTTGGACCATCTTATAAGGGAGAGTCTTATTTCCTAAGAGGTGTTGGTTTTAAGAATGGCAACTATGTTCTTCATAAAAATCGTTTGATACAACAGTATTTTCATGAAACGTCTCATCCTTTAGTGAATCCTTTGATAGATAAATACAGTAAAGATTTTAAATTTGATGATGCTCTTTTAAAAGAAGCAATAGATAAAGGATTACCGTCTTGCTATCCTACATTATCAATTCTTTTGTATGAATATTTTGTTCGTGTTAATGAAAATTATTTAACAAAAAAACATATATCTGAAAAAGTTTATTGGGATAGTATTGCTTGGCTTAAGACAGCTGGATTTATTTATATTGAAGAGCTTATTGCTGTTTTAGAAAAAACAAGGCCCTTTTATAATACATATGAAGAGGTCCTTGTTCATGAATTATTACCTTATTTAGAAAAAATAAATGTAAAGTTAAAGAATAACATAAATAGAAAGTAGGAATTATTATGGAAGTGACAGTCGATGAAAGATTAGAATTTTTACAAGCTCTTGTGGTTGCTTATAAAGAAAAAGTTTCAAAAAATAAAGATGATTTTGATTGGGTGGAGTATCCTCATAATGACTATGTTCGTTCTTTTGTAGAAAGAATAAATATTGAAAATCATTCGGAAGTTTATCCTTTTTTGGATTCAATTATTGATTGTGGTTTGTATTCAAAATTTTATTTTTATCTTGACGCGGAAATGAACTATGATGGTAGGTATCCTTCTAGCATAGCTTTATTTGGAAAGTTATCAATTGAAAATTTTGGCAAAGTAATTCATCAGATTTATGTTAAAGAAAATATAAAATATTTTTTTGCGGAACACCAAAACGATATAAATGAACTTATTTTATATGTAAAATCTATTCTTTTTTCTAAAGATGAAGTTATTTCTGCTATGGAAAAACTCTATGGAACCCATATTCCTGATAATCATCTTGTTGTTTCTTTATTATTCAATGGCGGTTTTGGCCCATCTTATAAGGGAGAGTCTTATTTTTTAAGAGGTGTTGGTTTTGAAAATGGAAAATACATTCTCGAAGGGAATCATTTAAACCAAAAATTTTTTCATGAAGCATCTCATCCTTTAGTAAATCCTTTGATTGATAAGTATAGTAAAGATTTTAAATTTGATGATGACCTTTTAAAAGAAGCAATAGATAAAGGATTACCTTCTTGCTATACGACTTTACATGCTCTTTTGTATGAATATTTTGTTCGTGTTAATGAAAACTATTTAACAAAAAAATATATATCTGAAGAAGTTTATTGGGATAGTATTGCTTGGCTTAAGACGGCCGGTTTTATTTATATTGAAGAACTTATTGCTGTTTTAGAAAAAACAAGACCCTTTTATAATACATATGAAGAGGTTCTCATTCATGAATTATTACCTTATTTAGAAAAAGTAAACATTCGTTTAAAAAAATAGCAAAGAAAATGTATACAATTGGGTGTTTTATGTTATAATAATCCACAAAAAGATGTTTATTACTTGATATTAACAGGGGGAAAGTGATAAAAATGGTTTTTGATGGACGTCCACATGAATATTTCGAAGAGTTTAAAACTACAAATTTAGAAAAATTAAAGCCTTCTTTAAATGACTTTAATGGTATTGAGGAATCTTGGCAAGAAAAATATCTTTTAGCTAGGAATTATTATTTATATCATGGGAACCTAGAAGTCGTTGTGCGTTTTAAAACTTTTGATGGTATTCATCAACATGAAAAGGGAGTTGCCCTTGGTTCATGGCTTTATAATCAAAGACATGCTTATCCAGATAAGTTGTCAAGGCAAAAGATTGTTTTACTTAAACAAATCGGTATGTCTTTTGAAAAGCCTAAATTAAAGGCTTCGTGGTTAAAAAAATATCATTTAGCTAAAAAGTATTATGAATATTATGGCGATTTAGAAATACCTTTTACTTTTAAAACAAAAAATGGATATGAATTTGATGAAAAAGGTATAGCTCTCGGTGTCTTTCTTTATAACCAACGTCAAGCCTTTAATGGATGTTCTTCTACCACAATAAATAAAGAACAAATTGCTTTATGGTAGGAAATAGGTATGCGATTTGAACATTTAAATCGGGAAGATTCATGGCAGAAAAAATATGCTTTAGCCAAAAATAATTACGAATTTTATGGTTACTTAAAAGTATCTCAGAAGTTTAAAACTTTTGATGGAATTTCTGAAGATGAAAAGGGTATGGCTCTTGGTACATGGCTTCATACGCAACGTCAGGCTTATCTTGGAAAGGGCAGACATGTCTTATCGGCCAAGCAAATTAAGTGTTTAGAAGATATTGGAATGGTTTGGTTTTCTAAGGAAAAAGATAGGGAATATCAAGAACAACTTATTACAGAAGAAAATCTTTTAAGAAAGCAAAAAGAACTTTTAAATCGTCTGTATTCTTGTTTAAATTTTTATGCAGATAACGAACTACCTCATTGTAACGAGTTAAATCGTCACATGATAGAAAGTTTACAGGTTTTAAAAAATAAGGAAAGAGGATAAAAAATTTTTTTTTTTATGGATTATATGATATGCTTATTAAGAGTAAAGGAGAATGAAAATGAAATTTGAAGGTAAAGTTGCTATTGTGACAGGTGGGGCTTCTGGCATTGGCCTTGCTACTGTAAAAAAGCTATTAGCAAACGGAGCATATGTTGTTCTTGCGGACGTTTCCCAAAAGCTAGAGGAAGTAACACGTAATCTTGGGGATGAAAATCATGTTTTAGGTATTTATACCGATGTTTCTAAAGAAGACGATGTTCAAAATATGATAAATAAAACTATTGAAAAATTTGGACATCTTGATTATATGGTATCGAATGCTGGTATTGGAGGTTCTGCTAATCTTTTAGAAGATGTAACGATAGAAGAATGGCAACAAGTAATTGGAGTAAATCAAACAGGTATGTATTTGTGTAATAAATACGCCATAAAAGAAATGTTAAAAACGGGTGGTGGAGCGATTGTTAATACGGCCAGTATGTATGGTTTAGTAGGAAGTGCGAGTTCTTACGCTTATTCAGCTTCTAAAGGAGCCATTACTCAGATGACTCGTAGTGCAGCTTTAATGTATGCGGATAAAAATATTCGTATTAATGCGGTAGCGCCTGGTTATGTCGATACACCCATTTTAGCCCTTGCACCAGAAGAAATGAAAAAGGCGATGGCTCAAAGTTTACCTATGAAAAGACTTGGTAAAGATACCGAGATAGCAGATATTATTTGCTTTTTATTGAGTGATGAGGCAAGCTTTATGACGGGTAGTGTACTTTCTTGCGATGGAGGCTTCACAGCCATGTAAAAAAAAAGAAATGGAACTAAGCCATTTCTTTTACTTTGTGTGAAAGTCTTGATTTTTGACGAGCTGCTGTATTTTTCTTAACTAGGTTTTTGCTTGCAGCTTTATCAATGTATTTTTGAGTATCCGCAAGGAGTTTTTGAGCAGTTTCTTTATCGCCATCTTCAATTGCTTTATCGCATAAACGAATACAGTTTTTAACACGTGCTTTTAATTCATGGTTATTTTCTGTTTTTTTAGCAATAACTTTAATCGCTTTTTTAGAACTTTTAATATTAGCCATACATATCTCCTTTCTTCGTTAAGTCATGTATAATTTTAACAAAATAATGAAGTGAAAACAAGGGGTGAATTGTTTTTCTTACTGTAAAAAGGGTACTTTTCTGTTAAAATGAATCATTTTTTTCCAAAACTTGATTCGCTGCTTCATTATAAGCTCGGATAAGACCACCAGCTCCAAGTTTTATTCCCCCAAAATAACGAACGACAAAAACAGCATGATGATTTTGATTACTGCGCATTAAATTTTGGTAAATAGGAGAGGCACTCGTTCCTGAAGGTTCTTTATCATCACTTTTACCTGCGGTATTATAAAAAACATAGGCATAAGGGATATGGCGGGCCTTTTTATGCTCTTTTTTTAATTGGTTCCATATCTCTTTGATTTCTTTTTGATTATCTATTTCATATAAATAAGCTAAAAATTTTGATTTTTTTATTTCTAATTCGTAAGTATTTAAAAGTTTCACGTTTATCACCCTGAAAATATGGTACAATAAAAAGACCAAAAAGGAAATACTAAATAAAAGTGGGTGCATTTATGTTGAAAGATAAGTTAGCCAATATTCCAAATCTTCCTGGAAGTTATCAAATGAAAAATAAAGAAGGCATTATTATTTATGTAGGCAAGGCTAAGAACCTTCATCGCCGAGTTAATTCTTATTTTAATCGAACTCAAACAGGTAAAACCGCGCGGTTAGTAGAAGAAATCGCTGATTTATCCTACATCGTCACTAAAAGTGAAATGGAGGCTTTTTTGCTCGAAATTAATTTAATTAAACAGTATAACCCAAAATATAATATCCTCCTTAAAGATGATAAAAGTTATCCTTATATTGAATATATTGAACACCCTTATCCTAAATTAAAAGTTTCACGTTATTTACAAATTAGAAAGAAAGATCATAAAAAACTTTTTGGTCCTTATCCAAATGCCTACGCAGCTCGTAAAATTGTTAATCTTTTAAACCGCTTATATCCTTTAAAAAAATGTGATGGAAATCCTAAAAAAGTTTGTCTTTATTACCATATAGGAGAGTGTCTTGGCTACTGTGAAAAGAAAGTAAGTGTGGAAACACAAAAGAAGATGAGTGAGGAAATACTTAGTTTTTTGTCCGGTAATGATAAAATTTTAAAAGATAAAATCGAAGAAAAGATGGCTAAATATAGTGAATCTTTAAATTTTGAACTGGCTTTAGAATTAAAAAAAGAATTAGACTATATTAATATTGTTTTAGATAAACAAAAAATTACCCTTCAAGATTTAACAAACCGTGATATTGTTGGCACCTTCTTTCAAAATGGTTATATATCGGTGCAAATTTTATTTTTAAGAAATGGCAAGATTGTAGGAGGTCATACAGATATTTTCCCTGTTATTGAAGATTTTCAAAGCGATATGGAACAGTACTTAGAGCTTTTTTACGCTCGTCATGAAATTCCTAAAGAAATCTGCCTTCAAAAAGAAGTCCAAACACCTCTTTTAGATACGTATTTTGAAAATAAATTGTTTGTTCCTTTAAAAGGGCAAAAAAAAGAACTTGTTGAAATGGCCAATCAAAATGCCAAACTTAACTTTGAACAAGAATTTGAAATTTTAAAAAGAAAGGAAGAACAAACGGAAGGAGCTAATGATGCCTTAAAGCAAATTTTAAATCTTCCTATCTTAGACCGAATTGATTTATTTGATAACTCTAATTTATTTGGCGATTGGTCCGTTTCTTGCATGGTTGTTTTTAAAAATGGACTGCCTTCTAAAAATGAATATCGAAAATATAAAATCATGTATGATAAAAATGATGATTATGATATGATGCGTGAAGTGATTTATCGTCGATATCAAAGAGCCTTAGTCGAAAAAACGGAACTTCCTAATCTCATTATTGTTGATGGAGGCATCGGGCAGATTCATGCGTGTAAAGAGATTCTAGGCAGTTTAAATTTAAACATCAAAGTGTGTGGCCTTAAGAAAAATGATAAACATAGAACGAATGATTTAGTAGATGGTGATTCTTTAAAAATCATTGATATTCCTAAAGATAGTCCGGTTTTTCATTATTTAACAAGAATGCAAGATGAGGTTCACCGTTTTACGATTAATTATCACCGTACTATTCGTAGCAAAGGTTCTATCGCAAGTGTCTTAGATAATATAGAGGGCATCGGAGAAAAAAGAAAAAAAGAGTTGATTAAAGCTTTTGGCAGTGTGAAAAAAATAGAAGAGGCGTCTTTAGAAGAACTTTGTAAGTATCTTCCTTTAAAGGTTTCCGAAACCTTACAGAATTATTTACAAAGTCGTAAAGAAATGAAAGATGAAAACATAAAATAAATAAAAATAAAGGATGTGACAACTTATGTTGACCGTTATGGATAAAATGAACCTCATGAATTTGGTTCGTAAAAATACTTGTTTTGATATTGATATTTTAAAAGAAAGTGTGAAAGGTAAGTTTGATACCAAAGAAGTCTTGAATTATTATCTTGCCAATTACCAGAAACGAAAAATAGAATTGACTTCTAATGCTCAGGCACGATATCTAGCTGTTTTTAATATTCTTCTTTATGATATGAAGATACGGTTTCTTCCCTTATCTAAAAAAGAAAAAGAAGAACTTTATATGATTTTTGAAGAAGCAAGGCAAAATGAAAACCTTGATTGTGAAGGTAATATAAAGAGAAGTAAAGAGTTTTTGGGAAAAATTAAAGTCATGGATAAAGAAGAGGAGATACCAAAAGAAAATCCTAACATGGTTCCTTTAAAAACACCTGTCATAAAAAAGGAGCATAAAGAAAAAGTTACTCATCCATCTTTAGAAGATGAGTATAAAAGGCAATTACAGGCTTTAAAAAAAGAGCTGGAAATGCAAAAAAGAATGAATAAAGAACAGGAAGAAAAAAACCTTCGTTTAGAAGAAGAACTACAAAAAGAAAAACACCAAAATGAAGTTCATAAAAAAATGTTAGATAATAAAGATTATCAAATAGGTCTTGAAAAAAATATGCAAAAAAATTTACAAGAAGAAAATAAAATGTGGCAAAGGAAGGTAAATGCCCTAGAGCAAGACTTATCAAAATTTAACCAATTAAAAAAATCTTATAGCACGGTGACTTCCTATGTTCAAAAATCATTAAGCGATGAAGCAAAGGCAAGAGAAGAAATATTAAAACACAAAGAAACGATTCAAAACTTAAGAAAAGATTTAGCTGATCATAACGAATTAAAAAAATCTTATCAAGAACTTTCTTTTAAATACAAAGATATCCTGAGTGAAGAAACAAGAAAACAAGAAGAACTTTTAAAACACAGGGAATTTATTCAAGCTTTAGAGCAAAAAACGCATGAAGAGAACTGGAACGAAGCTTTACAAGAGGTGCATTTTAAAGATGATGAGGCTAACTTGCTTTATAAAAATCTATTAACTAAAGTAAGTCCTGTTGATTTACAAAATAAATTACGAATGGAAGGCATCTTTTACTCTTTAGAAGATATTCGGGCATTTCTTGAAAAAATAGCCAAACATTATACTTTGAAAAAGGAAAACGGGTTTAGTCCAACTTATGAACTTCAAGAAGCCTACTTTCCAACCGACCAAGTTTTTACTTTAGAAAATCATGGAGTTTTAAAACTTATTTTTGTTTCGGATTATCATTTAAGAAAGATAGATAAAATGCAGCAGAATCAAATAGATAACCTTTATAATTACTGTCATCAAAACAACATCCGAACGATTATTAATTTAGGTGATTTTTATAGCTTTATGGATAAAAAGCCAACTTTTTCTGAAGTGGAAAATATTTTAGATGATACTATTAAAAATTATCCTAAAGATGATGAGATACAACAAGGTATATTAATTGGCAACCATGATAGACCTTTTATAGGGGGAAAAAGAACTTTAGATTTAATGGAAACACTTTCTAAAGAAAGAAGTGATTTAATTTCCCTAGGATGGCAGCATGCCCATTTAAACATAGGTTCTTCCTTTGTAGGTATTCATCATGTCCCTAGAAGATTTATTTACGATAAAAACGATTTATCTCAGCTTTACCGGTATACCAAAGATTACTATGAATCGAACAATAATGTAACCCATGAAAGTGTTTTAGATTGTTTTGGCCATTTTCACATTGATTGTTTATCTTTTAACAGAAATATTCTATCGGTACCATCATTCTTTAAAGACCGAGTTCAAAATGGCTTTTATGAACTAGATTTTTATTTAAATTCCTTAAATCAAATTGAATCGATTATCTTTAAGCCATTCATTGTTCAAAATGGTGATTTTATAAAAAAAGAAGAAATATATCAACCTGTTTTAAAAAGAGACTAGCTAAAAATAGTAAGTCTTTTTGGTACTATAAAAGTGTAATAATTAATTGCAGAAATGTGATTGATTGTTACACTTCTTTTTATTATGATT
>CAKOOQ010000007.1 GCA_934098555.1 uncultured Bacilli bacterium | reverse complement strand
GGCCTGGGGGGACTTGAACCTCCGACCTCACGCTTATCAGGCGTGCGCTCTAACCAGCTGAGCTACAAGCCCATTTCATAAACGACTTCTATATTTTAACTTATAAATTAACTTTTGACAAGCTTTTTTTTACAAATTAATCAATAATCAGCCTTTTATCAAAATAATAAATGGCGGAGCAGGAGAGATTTGAACTCTCGCGCCAGTTTCCCGACCTACACCCTTAGCAGGGGCGCCTCTTCAGCCTCTTGAGTACTACTCCATAACCAAGTGATTACTAGTAAATTTTACTATATTTATTTTACCGAGTCAATCACAAATTTGCATTTTTTTATTATTTTATGTTTTTTATAGCAAAATCATTCAAGACTTTGCCTTTTAAAACAAAAGAACTCACAAAATAAGTTACAGAACAGGCCATTAAGATAATACTCATAAGCCAAGTAGCCCAGTTTAGTTCCTTAGAAAAATAAGCACTGACGACTAAAAAGACAGCAAAAAGCATACCTATAAAGCCTATCATACGTAATCTTAAAAGTCTTTTTTTCATATCTTTGCCCTTCTCTGTTTTATAAAATTTTTCTTGTAAAGCTTTTTTCTCTTCTTTACTCATTCTTTGATATTTATTTTTCATCTTACCACCTTGTCTTTTAGATTATATCATACATCTTTTAAAACAAACATAAAATTTAGAAATGAAAGATATTCGTAATCAATTAAAAGAACTCAAAATTGAAGATTTTATTTGGCTTATTTCTTTATTTTCAGCTTGTTTCGCCCTTTTGTCCAACAAATTTGAAAGGGACTACCTTTATACTCATAATCCTTATAAAGAAAAAGAATATAAAACCATCAATATTTTTCTTCTTATTATCGCCTTTTTTATTTATCTTTATTTTATGATGTTAAATTATAAACGAATCAAAAGCCAAACCCATGAATCTTTTAGACAGATGCGTATCAACAATGCCGATTTTTTAGCCGCGACCCTTATTGTTCTTGCCACTGTTATTTATATTATGACTTCTATTTTAAGTACCAATAATCTGGAAATTTTGCCGTAAAAAAAAGAAAAGACTTATTCTTTTCCTTGTAACATATTTAGTAAATCAATTTTAAAGATATCTTTAGAAGCATTTGTCTTACTAATCATAATACCTTTATACGTACCAAGTTCAGAACGATGACCTTCAAGTAAAATATCTTTTGGTGTAATTTCTTTTAACATAACGGTTTCTTCTTTTGTATACACCGTATAAATAAGTTTTACTTCTCCATGTACTTGAGCAAACATAGCATCACTTGGTAATTTAAGTTCGTAAGTTACCGTACCAGCCTTTTTATTTTGACTTACCACTTCACCATCAAACTTGCCTTCTTTTAAATCCGGATAATATTCAAAGCTTAGTTTTTTAAAAGCTCTCATATTATAGCGTTTTAAAGCTCTTTCTAATTTGTGAAACTCATTTTCATTCACATAATCCAATACATAATTTTTCATATTTATACCCCCTATAAACCCTTTTCGTACCTTAATTATAGCACAAAATGTTTAAAATGTCAAATTTGTGTCAAATTTGCATTTTCTTCTTGCATTTCTATTTTCTCCTATTGGAGCTATATCATACCATAATCGACAAAGGTTGTCAAATTTTTTTGATATCTAAGTGAACTATTGTTTGCCCAATGTTCCAAGGGTCTAAATAAAATTCTTTCACGCGCTTATCTTTTCTTAGAATCTCATGGACTTCTTTTTTTAATTTACCAGAACCTTTACCATGAATAAAGATAATCGTTGGGTATCTTAATTTAACGTTATCAGAAATGAAATCATGAACAACGGTATAAGCGGTGACGGCAAGTTCGCCATGTAAGTCTTTTGTTGGAACGGTCATTGCATCGTTCCTACTGGTGGCGTTTCAACACTCGTCATAACCGGTTCAATAGGACCAAACTTAGCTTCGTATTCATGAATCACATCCGATAAAAGAGGAATGGAATTTTTGGCTCCATATTTCGTTGTCGATAAAGCCGCGGCAATATTGGCAATACGAATGCTTTTTTCAAGATCATATTTTTTTAATAAACCATATATGAATGCCCCATCAAAGATATCTCCGGCGCCCGTACGGTCTTTTTCTTCTACATTAATCGTTGGCATAACCCGAACATTATTAGAAACACTATATAAAACACCTTTATTATGTAATGTAACAATGTTATTACTATTTGGAAAAATATTTTTTAATTCCTTATAAAGATTAAATAAATGTTCTCCATTATCAACATCTACTTTCATTTTCGTTACCATACAAGCAAATTCTAAAGAAAAAATAACATATTTTGCATATTTAGCTAAGGCTACCACTTCTTTTTCATCCGCATAATTTAAACCAGCCCCTAAAACGGATATACTTTGAGGATATTTATTAAAAGCACTTAACGTAGCCGAATACTCAAAGCCATCTGTGTAAATAGCATCGGGTAACACATCATAATCACTTTTTTTCAAATGATATACTTCCGGTTCCACCATAAGTTGGGTTCTACTGGTTGTTGCTTTCGACGTTAAAATAAAAGTTGAGGTTGTTTTTTTCTCATAATTCACTTCCATAAATTGGGTATGAACGTTATGAGCCTCCAATTCTTTTTTAACATTATTTCCTGGTTCGTCATATCCAACAACACCTGCAAAATAAGAATCAACATTCCATTTGCCCAGTAAAGCGGCAACGTTTGAAGAAGACCCACCGCTTGCCTCCAACTTTTCTTTTAAAATTATTTTACTATTTTCCACCGGATAACTATCCATAGGAATGGTTATATCATATGTAATTTTACCTATACTTAAGGCTAACATTTTATCACCAAATCTTTCTATCCAAAAATATTATACTATAGAAAAAAGTCCCGTTAAAGACCTTTTTCAATAAGAGCTGCTTGAGCACAAGCAAGTCTACTAATTAAAACACGATATAAAGAGCAAGAAACATAAGTGGCTTTTATACGTTTGAAAAATAAAATACTGTCAGGATCTCCTCCTTGTTCTCCACAAACGCCTATAGACATGTTTTTCTTTACTTTACGTCCTTCTTCAACAGCATATTGCATAAGTGCCCCAACACCCTTTTCATCAATTTTTTGGAAAGGATCTTTTTCTAAGAGATTATTCTCTTCATAACATTTTAAGAATTTACCAGCATCATCTCTTGAAAAACCATAGGTCATTTGGGTTAGATCATTTGTTCCAAAAGAGAAAAAGTTGGCTTTCTTAGCAATTTCACCTGCGAGTAAACAAGCTCTTGGAAGCTCTATCATCGTTCCTACATCATATTTTAAAGCACTATTTGCTTCTTTTATAAGAGTATCCGCCGTTTGACAAATATCTTTTTTTACAAAAGAAAATTCTTTCACATCCGAAATAAGAGGTACCATAATCTCTGGGGTGACCGTAATATTTTCTTTTTCTAAACGAAGGGCCGCCTTTATAATTGCTGTTGTTTGCATAACAGTAATCTCAGGATAAGTAACTAAAAGGCGACAGCCACGATGGCCCATCATAGGATTAAATTCTTTTAAATCGGCAATTCTTAAAGAAAGATTTTCCATGGAAATACCAAGTTCACTTGCTAAAGAGGCTTTATCTTCATCGGTCTTTGGTAAAAATTCATGAAGAGGAGGATCTAATAAACGAATCACTACAGCTTTATGATTGCATATTTTAAATAGTTCATAAAAATCTTCTTCTTGATAAGGTAAGATTTCATTTAAATATTTTTGTCTTTCTTCTTTTGTCTGAGACAAAATCATTTTTCGAAAACTTTTAATTCGCGTGGGTTCGAAAAACATATGCTCGGTACGGCATAAACCAATACCATCCGCGCCAAATTTCATTGCTTCTAAGGCATCATGAGGCGTATCTGCATTAACTCGTACTTTTAAAGATTTCACTTCATCGGCCCAACTCATGAAAAGTTGTAATTCAGGCGTTAACTCAGGATCTTTTTTAGGTAAAATCCCTTGATAAATAAGTCCTGTCGTGCCATCTAAACTTAATTCATCTTTTTCTTTTAAATTAAGACCTTCTTTAGTTATTAAAATTTTCTTTTCTTCATCAATATAAATATCTTCACAACCAGCCACACAACAAGTACCCATACCTCTTGCGACTACCGCCGCATGACTTGTCATACCACCATGAATTGTTAAAACGCCATTGGCATGGTGCATACCCTCGATATCTTCCGGTGAAGTTTCACTTCGTGCCAAAATAACTTCTTCGCCATTTTGATGAGCCAGAATTGCTTCTTTAGCATTAAAATAAAGATGACCTGAAGCTGCTCCAGGACTTGCCGCTAAACCATGAGCGATAGGGCTTGTTTTCGAAAGTACATCACTATCAAAAGTTTTATGTAAAAAACTATCTAGAGATTTAGCTTCCACACTAAGAATAGCTTCTTCTTTACTCATTAAACCTTCTCTAACCATATCAACAGCTATTTTTACTGCCGCCCGACCTGTTCTTTTACCTACTCTCGTTTGTAAAAGATAAAGTTTATTATCTTGAACAGTAAATTCCATATCTTGCATATTATGATAATGGTCTTCTAATATTTTCGCGTCATTCTTAAATTCTTCATAAATTAATGGCATTGTTCTTTTTAAGGTATCCATTTTTAAAGGAGTTCTAACACCTGAGACAACATCTTCTCCTTGGGCGTTCATTAAATATTCGCCATAAATTTCATTTTCTCCAGTAGTCGGATTTCTTGTAAAAGCCACACCGGTAAGAGAATTATCTCCCCAGTTACCATAAACCATTTCTTGAATGTTTACGGCTGTTTTATATTCTTCAGGAATATTATTTAACTTACGATAGTAAATAGCTCTTTCATTTTCCCAACTGTTAAAGACAGCTTTAATCGCATAAAACAACTGTTCATAAACATCACTTGGAAATTCTTCTTTTGTTTTATACGTATAGATTTGTTTATAGATTTTAACAATAGCTTTTAAATCATCACCTGTTAAATCTAAATCAGATTGATAGCCTTTTTTCTTCTTAAATTCTGTTAAAACTTCTTCACATTCTTTTCTGCCACAACCTTTAACAACATCTAAATACATCATAATAAGCCGACGGTAAGAATCATACGCAAATCTATCACTTGTTTTTAAAGCCATTGATTCAACTACCTCATCATTTAAACCTAGATTTAAAATCGTATCCATCATTCCTGGCATACTAACCACAGAACCACTTCGAACACTTAAAAGAAGAGGATTATCTTTGGAACCTAAAATCTTGCCTGTTTCTTGTTCTATTTTTTTAATACCCTCGTAAACTTCCTTTTTTAAATTTTCATTTAAAGTTTTATCTTCATTATAATAAAGGTTACAAGCCTCGGTAGTAACTGTAAGTCCTTTTGGCACTGGTAAACCTAAATTTGTCATCTCCGCTAAGTTTGCACCTTTACCGCCTAAAAGCATCTCCATATCCTTATTGCCTTCATTAAATAGATAAACATATTTTTTCATATCCTTGTCCTCCTATTCTTTAATTATAAAAGAAAAGCAAAAAAATTAGTCAACAAATTAGACCTTGTTGACTAAATCTTTACTTATTTTTATGATTGAATAATTACACTAATTAAAATTATGATTAAAGAAAGAACAAAAACAGTAGCTATTTCATAAAGAGGCCATTTTGAATATTTCTTTTCCATCTCTTTTATTTCACTTCTATATTTTAAAATATCTACCTTAGAGCCTATTAAAATATCACTTTTGGCTTTAAAAGAATCTAAATCATCGACATATACTGATTTTCCACTACTAGAATCATAATGAGAGTACTTTTTTTCGGGCATAATAGCTTCATATAAAGATGAAACTTTGCCTGTAAAAAAGACAGTTCCAAGCACAAAGCCTAAAATTATAGCAGCCAAAGGAAAGCCAACATAACTAACAAAATAAAACTCTCTTATACCAGGCACAAAAAACAAAAGCAAACAAATAATAAGCGAAGGTATCATTCCTAAAGCAAAACCTACTTTGTTTATTATAGAATCTTTTTGTTTAACAATATAATCATATTTTTCAGGAGCATTTAAAATCTTATTCTTTATAAAATTATAAACATCATCCATTTTTTTATCTTCACTACTTAATCTAACATCAATATCCATTCGATAGTCAGAGATATTCATACTTATACTTTGATAAATATAATTGAGGGATTGTCCCGGATATTTTACATCATAACTGTAAGAATAAGTTAACCATAAATTTTTTATTTCGGTGATTCTTGAATTAAAAATACTAATAAACGTAAGATAATTATCAAAAGTTATTTGGGTATCATCTGTAAAGTTCACATTAACTTTAAAAGTGCCTTTAAAATCTTTGGCTGTCCAAGTCTGATACTCTCTTTCATACATAAGATTAGCTTGTGTTTCTTGTCTACTTATTGCTTCATATTTTTTTATATCATCATTCATTTTCGTAAAGATATCCACTAAATCATCATCAGAAATAATCTTATTAGCCACTTTAAGCGTATCGTTATACATACTTTATACCCTTTCTACTTACTACAAAAAATGCTATTTGTTTTAGGAAACTTATCTAAAATCCTTCTTATTGATGACTCGATTTCATTCATTTCTGAATCAACAAAATTAGACTTTCGAGCAAAAATAATATGATAAGGTTGAAACTTAATAACAAAAAGATTCTCATGTTCCTCTAAAGCATTATTTTTACCTCTTTCAAAGCTCAAATTTAAGGTTATTTCTAAGCTATTAACATTTTTTAATTGACCACTATTCATCGCTGTTTCAAAACTCACGATATCTTTACAAGAAATATTATTGTATGTTTTTTCAAAAATATAAACCTCAAATCGGTTACTATAATTTTTCTTATACATATATTCTTTATATTCAAACTTAAAAGGCTTATTTTTTTCTTCCTCTTCTTCCATTCTTTTTTGCATTTGTTGGTAAAGACTGTCACAATACTTTACCAAATAAAAAATATTTTCTTCCTTTGGAATAACTGTCGAATAATCAAATTCGTTATTTATTATAGACTTTTCTTCCATAAACTCACTTCCTTTATCATTGCATTACCGCTTTATTATATCATGCATCATATAAGTTAGTAAAAGAAAAAATAAAAGAGAAACCTCCCATCTATAAGTTCCTCTTAAAAATTATCTTTCAGTTCCCAGAATATACGGATTTGTTTGGCTGCCCTCTCCACTTAAGATTGACGTAGAAGGTAGCAGATAGACTGAAGGGCGAACATTACAAGTATAGTACACAGTGTAGCTACTGTTGATGTAGTAGTTAGTGGCAAAAAACACACCGTAAGCTTTTGTAGAGTTTGCAGCCGGAGAAATGGTCCATTGATAAGTATTCATATATAACCAATCAGTACAATTACTACTACTGCCTAAATTTATTTTTAAACAGCTTGATCGATTTTTATAACTACCACCGCTTGTCGCATAGCCAAAGTCGGATGGATACACTAACCCTACTTTACCGGTCCAAGTTGTTGTTCTTTCTAGTGTATCGTTACAATAATCTCCTGATGAACATATTTTTCCTGTATCATTACTTCTTTCATATTCATAAAAATGACTTGCCAATCCAGATGTGTTCCAATAATCTTTCCAATCATTTGTTCCATTACTTCCGGTATTCCATATAGCATCCCCTATTAAAGATTTTAAATTTGCTTTTAAACCACTACTTGTAAAATTACATGATTCTGTTTTATTATCAGAACTATAATAACACGTTCCTGAACCACTGTTATAGTACAAGGAGCCTCCAACACTTTCGCTTTCATATCCTGGATTCAATAATTTCATTAAGGCAGCTTGACTCCATTCATTGACTCCATATCCACTGTTGACAGATGAATCGGATGTATCCCATGAATAGGCTCCTATTGATGATGAGCGGATTAATTTTAATCGGCTTTCTTTATTTCCGATACCATCATCCACGTTATTCATGACACCGACAATCCGCCATAACTCACCATCTATTTTCACATAGTTACAGGGATTAGATCCAACATATCTTAAATTGTTATCAAATGTTCCATCATACGCCAAGGTATATGTACAGGTATCGTTGGAAATGCCTGGAACAGTATACACCTCATTTGAAGATGAATCAGCATTTTTCTTAACATAACTTAAGACGTCTTTGCCTTCAACAGATTCTATATAACTTGTGGTGACAACGACTTTTGAACTAAACTTAGCATTTTGAACGCCTTCGGTATTCATATCCACATTTTCGTCTAACCATAATCTCAAGGTATACGTTTTAGATTCTTTGGCATTTAAATATCCTGTTGTTAAATTAAAAGATGTTTTAGCATTATCTAAGGTTTTCGTTGTTGTTTGATAACTTGATAATAAGCTTGTTGTTATCTCTGTTTCTTTATCATTTGCTTTTGATGATATCATAGCTTTAACAGCATCATTATTTGTTAAGGTTGTCGTATTTAAAACTTCTAAGTTAACATTAAAAGATGCATACGAATCACACGTGTTGTTTATGGTAAATTCGTAAGGGGTTAGTTTCTTTCCTTCTTCATCTAGTATTGGATAAGCCTTTTGTAAACTGATGTTATCTTTATCTTCGAAAGTGATATTAAAACAGGATGAAACAATATCGTTTTGGCCGGTTTGAGTTAAGTTTAAAACCCATAAGGCATACGATACACCTATGATAGCTACGACTCCTATTAATAGAACAGCAATGACTAATATATTTCTTTTCTTTTTTGACATATCTGTCATATAACTACAACTCCTTTTTAGGACTATAGATTTTCATATAAAAAATTACTATAGTCTTCTTATAGTAATTATAGCAAATACCCCCCCCCCGAACGTCAAGGGCTTTTAGAGTAAATCTTCAAATTCTTGTTTGATACCTTTTACAGTTGTTTTGTTTTGAATAGCTTCTTCAATTAATGATTCATAAGGAATTAATTTTTCATATTCCTCACATTTTTCTTTTAAAGGATTGATAACCGGATGAGTTGGAACAAAGATGGTACAACAATCCTCATAAGGTAAAATACTTGTCTCATAGGTTCCTATTTTTTTAGAAACATCAATGATTTCTAATTTATCAAAGCAAGCAACGGGACGAATAACAGGCATTTTAACCACTTCATTAATGACACTCATACTTGTTAAGGTTTGACTAGCTACTTGGCCAATACTTTCACCATTGATTAAAATTTTACAACGATTTTGATAAGCGACACGAGCAGAAATACGATACATCATTCGTCTCATAATGGTTACTAAATAGTCATGAGGCACATTTTTATAAATGGCTTCTTGAATGTTCGTAAATGGAATGATATGAACTTTTATTTCATCACAAGCGTATTCACTTAGTTTATGGGCTAAACTAAGAACTTTTTCTTTAGCTTCAACACTGGTATGAGGAGGACTTTCAAAATAAATAGCTTCTATTTTAACGCCCCTTTTCATGGCGAGATATCCTGCAACAGGACTATCAATACCCCCAGAAAGCATTAAAAGACCTTTTCCTAAAGTTCCGACAGGATAGCCTCCGACACCCTTATGGGTTTCATAGTAAATGTAGGCTTTATCTTTTCTAATTTCAATATGAAAAATTAGTTCCGGGTGATGAACATCTACTTTAATATTTTCTTTATTTTTTAAGATTAATCCTCCAATACGACGACTTACTTCTAAGCTTTCTAAAGGAAATGTTTTATCGCTTCTTTTGGTTTCTACTTTGAATGTCGTAAAATCTAAATCTTTTATAAATTCGATGGTACTTTTTTCAATTTCTTCTAACTGGTTAGATAAAAGTTCATAGCCGGTGATAACTTCATGAATGCCAAAAGTATTTTGAACAATTTTTATAACTTCTTCAAAATGATCTTCTGTTTTCACAAACATTCTACCTTTATCATACGTAATCTCAGTGTCATATTTGCAAAGTCTTTTTTCAAGATTCTGTTTTAATGTTTTCAAAAACATATTAATGTTGTCTTTTTTAGTATTTAATTCGGCATATTTAATTAAAATAATTTTTTTCATGTAAACCTCCCGATTTTTTTATTTTTAAGCGGTTAGTGAAAGATAGACGATACCACCAAAGATAAGACCTATCATAATAATCGCAAAAACAATAAGTAAATAACCCTTTTTCATTCTCTATTCTCCCTACTTAAAACAGATAGTCTTTGATAGACCATTTTAAAGCAACCTAAGAAACGATTAATTTCATCGGTGGTAGTCACATAAGAAAGACTAATTCTTAAGGTACTAGAGGCTCTTTTACGGTCATTATATAAAGCCATCACAGCTGTCGATAATTCACCACTAGAACAAGCTGTATTCGTACTTACATAAATTTCGTACTCTTCTAAAGCATGCAAAAAAGTCTCAGCTTTAATATTTTTAAAAGATATATTTAGAATATGAGGAATCGATATTTTGGTTTGATTAATTAATACGCCATCGTATTTACTAAGTTCTGTTACAATGCGTTCATTTAAACGTTTGACAAAGTTTTCTCTTTTATCTAAGTCTGTTGTGGCAAGACGAATGGCTTTGGCAAAAGAAACAATTAATGGTACGGGTGGTGTCCCTGGATTTAACATATTAACATGCCCACTGCCATATAAAAGAGGTGTTAAATTAACCGATGCTTTTTTATAAAGAAGGCCGATTCCTTTTGGTCCAAAGATTTTATGAGCGGTAATACTGGCTAGGTCCACATCATGAAAATTAACTGGTACCTTACCTAAGGCTTGAGTCATGTCACTGTGAAAAAGAGTATTGACATTCTCCTTTTTGATAATTTGGCGAAGCATTTTTAAAGGTTGTCTTACGCCCGTTTCACTATTGACCGCACAAATACTTACTAAAATGGTGTCTTCTTTAACAAGACGTTTTAAATCATCAAAATCAATGAGTCCTTCCTCATTATTGTCAACGACACTTATTTCAAAACCAATACTTTCTAAATATTTACATATTTTATAAATAGAAGGATGTTCGAGTCTTGAAACAATAATGTGATTGCCTTTTTTAATATTAGCTAAAGCCGTTCCTATTAAAGCTAGGTTATTACTCATCGTAGAACCACTTGTAAAGGTAAGTTCACTTTCTAAAACATTAAAAATATCACTAATTTGTTTAATCGCACTATTCATTAAAGCTTTCGATTTTAAGCCTAAATTATGTAAGCTATTAGGATTTCCTGAAAAATCTCTGGTTGCTCTTATATAAGACTCTAAAACATCATAGCTTACGGGTGTCGTCGCGCTATAATCTAAATATATCATTTTACTTCACTCCCTAACAATATGGATGCAACTTGTTGCCAATCATAAACTCGTTTTATCTTTAATTTTTCTAATTCTTCAAAAGAATATTTTTGATTATGAAGTTGGTCAATTAATAATTTTGTTTCTCCATAACCTTTTAAATTACTCACTTTATCATCAATTTTAATATCACACATAATAATATCTTTACTTCCTGTTAAAACAATTTTTTTAGGATCAATAAAGGGCATATTTTTTAAAATCCATTCGTATTTATATTTAGCCATAATACTACTTTCTTGTATCCTTCTTTTATCCACAAAAGCCGAGACAATATAAATATCATAAAAATGGCTTAACCTTTCAATAACCCCAATAGCGTCCGGTAATACCGTGGCCTCATCATAGACATTTACGTTTTTATAAAAATAATCTAAAAATTTTTGTTTTTTATCTTCTTCAATAATATCTTCAACAAAATAGGTTTTGATATCCTCGTATTTATAATCCGTATTTAAATATTTATTCACTTCTTTTAAATAACTTGGGGAACAGATTGTTTCGTCTAAATCAATCATTATTTTTTTCATATGTACTCCTTAACTATTACCATTATAGAGAAAAAAAGGGTTAAGTTCAAGATTTTTATGACTTAACGCTTTCTAACGATATTCTGCCATGAGCTTTTTATAAATATCCGGTTCTATTAAATTAATTGCATTAATAGCATTCTCTAAAGAATGTTTAAAATCGCCCTTATAAAAGAGCTTTTCCGCTTTAATAAGACCTAATTCAACCTCTGTATTAATGGGACGATAACGATTGCCATATAAAATAGCGGTCTCAGCCATTTTTGCTGTTTTTACGATTTCTTTGGTAGTATTAAATACTTTTAAAACTAAATCTCTAGCTGTATCAACTCTAGTGTTTAAAACTTTTATAGATATAGGTGTTTTTTCCAGTTCTAAAACCATATTAGAAATCGCCTCAGTAGCTTCACTTAATTCCACAAAATAATGTTCAGGAATAAGAGGCAATTTATAAGAACGCATTTCTTTTTTAGCTTGATTTAAAATTTCTTTCATTTCTTCTAGTTGATCTTTAGCCCTTAATTCATCTTCTTTTAGGCTGCCAAATGTTCTTAAAGCGGTTTCTAATTTTTCTTCGGTTTTAGCCACTTTCAAGTTTAAAATATCCATTTCTTTAGCTAAATGAGAATACGAGGTATTTTTACTTCTTCCCTGTTCAATAACCTCATCATACTTTTCATGTTCTTCTTTTAATTCTTCTTTAATTTTAAAAACAATCGAAACATCTTCTTCTGTTAAATCGTAACTATATTTGATTTCTTCTAATTTACCTTCTAAAGTCGTATTAATTTTTTCTAATTTCGTTATTTTTAAAAGTATGGTTCGTAAATAATCATTATAAACTTTACGGGATACTTTTTGTTTATCAAACTCTGTATAAATAGAATCAAAATAATCACTCATTGTTTTGAGTTCAAAAATACTATCTTCAATATTTAAAACATTAAGACGTTGAAAAATATCCGTTATCTTTTTACTCGATTCGGTAATGTTGTAAGGAATGTTTAGATAATCTAAGTTATAGCCATCTTTTTCTAGTTTTTTAGAAAGATTACTAATCTCCGTTATCTTTTTAGGAATTACATTTTTCCCCATAGAAATAATCATTGGAGCTTCTTCAATAACCAGTTTTAAATTACCGGTTAAATCATCAATTGCTTTCACAATTTTACTTACTTCCTGATAGCTTTTTTTCTCCATTGCATTTTCAAAAGCACTAAATAGTTTATCGACGTTTTCAAATTGTAATTCTAAAGGACTACTTACTAAACTATACTCTTGTTTGTGATCGTTATATTTGGCTAGAATGGCCCGATATTTAGCTTTTAATTTGGTAATGGTTTCTCTATTTTTTTCTTCACTTAAAGTGATTTCTTTAATTTCATTTAAAAGAAAAACGGCTTTTGTTTTAACAAAATAAATATCAAGTTCAATATCCGCCAGTTGTTGTTTTAAAGTTTTATAGTCCTTTCTGTTAAAGCTATTTTCGGCTTCTAATAAAGCATCCGTAATACGATCTAAATCTTCATTTTTAATCATATCAAAACGTTTTTGCCAAAGTTTGAAGCTTTCTTTCATATCGCTTCCTTCAACTAAGGGCTCGACTTTTTTAAACTCAGCCATTAAATTGGCAGAAACAACAAGATTTTTATCTCGTTCTAATTCATCTAACTGATGACGATACTTCTTTTTTTCGCGGTTGGCTAAAAAAACTAAAACACCTGTGATAGTAATAATTGTTAGAAAGTAACACGCAATCCCTAAAATTATAAACAAATCTTTGCTCATTTTACTCCCTACCTTCTATGTTCTTATTGTATCATACTTTAGAAGAGTTTGAAGCTATAAATTAAAAAGGATGTCAAATTATAGTTTACAATTATCTTGTAAAGATAAAGGTATTTGGTATTTTATCGTTTCATTATTTTCCTTTATTGCTTCTATTTCTACTTCTAAGGCATTTTCTAAATACATTTTACAATCATTTGAATAATGATCAATATTAAAAGTAATTGTTTTTAAGTAATCATCCAAAGTAATAGCTTTCCCTTCATATAAAGAACTTTTAATTTCTTCTTTAAGACCATCATGATGTTCATAAAGTTTACACGATATTTTGGCGTATTTTGCCTCTTTATTTTCTCCACAGTAACTCATATTAGAAATATAAATAGCTGTTTTATTTTTATTATAGGCAATACTTCCATATAAATTAAAATCTTTACAAGTGGCATTTAAAGTTTTAAATTCGAAATTACCTTTATCATTTTTAAGATTTAAAAAGACGAATATCAAAGCCAAAAGCAGAAAAAGAAAGATGATTAAAAACGGTCGACATGTCTTTTTTTTATTTGTTTTTTTTCCATCCAACAAATCATTTAAATTCATATCATAGTCTTCACATATTTGTTTTAAAATAGCAATATCGGGGATGTTTTTACCATTTTCCCATTTAGAAACAGCTTGGTAAGTCACGTTATATTTCAAGGCCAAATCTTTTTGGGTTAAACCTTCTTTTTTTCTTAAGTCTCGAATAAAGGTTGCTACTTTTTCTGGATTCATTTTTGTCACCTACTTCTTTAGAAGAATTTTACAATTTTTTCATAGTATGCGTCAAGAAAATTAAAAAACTATATGACAACCACATCAAAACGACATTTAAAAATAGGCGATTTATTAAGCTATTTACTCTATCCCTATTTTTAAAGTTGTTTTAAGATTTTTATTATTTTCTCAGGTTTAATGTTTCTTCAATAGATGAAGAAATAAAGCTTAATTTTTTCTTATGTTCTATTAATTGATTTAACAAAAATAAAATTATTTCTTTGTCTGTATATTGTAGTTCATCTTCCTTTTTGCATACCACGTTCGCCATTTTTCGAAAATATTTAACAAAGGGATTGGTTATAAAATCGTCTACCGAAATAATTTTGCCATAAAACTCACTGGCTACAACATTCGCGTCCATCATTTTTAAAAGCATTGTTAAAGTAAACGTATTATCTAAGTTTACTTTTTCACAATCAAAAACGTAACCATAGGAATGTAAAACGTTCTCTATTTTTTGAACATTTTTTGGACCTACAGAAGGAAGACGATAAAGACTATTTGAACCTTTATGAGTTAAATCAAATTGTAATACTTCCTCGATAGTTTTATCTTTTAGATAACGACTTAAAGAGGAACAATCTTTTAAGTCACTAATTTTTGTTTGTAAAGTTATCTTGCATTCACTTGCAAATTGGTAGCCTAGGGTATGAATATAGTTAATGACCTTTTTAGCCTGCCAGTTAGAAAGACCTTTAATATCGTAAAGAGAGTTGCCCTCTTTTTTAATAGATAAATTTATAAGGTCTTTTAAAGTATAAATATTAGCCGCCAAAAGAATTTTTGTGATAGTCTTATCCATTTTTAAATCGGTAAGATAGCTTTCTTCATTTAAATCTGCGAAATCAAGTTCTCGTTTATCCTTTTTACTTTGCGTTATCTTTTCTTCTTCATCAAATAAAAGACCCTGAGAGTGAATGTAATGAATAAGTTCATCGGCACGTTTTTTGCCAAAACCACGAACATTATAAAGATGATTGGTATCCCCTACAAAATCTTTGGAAATTGAAAGATGAAGAAGGTCACGAACAGTTTTAATTCCCCTAGCCTCAAGACGTAATTTTAAAAGAGGATAAAAAGAAATATCTTTAATATTATCATCCGGTGTAACGGGTATGACTTTTTCTTCTTCATGTTCTTTTCTTTTTTCACAATCAAAAATAAAACCATTTTGATGTAAATAATCAATAAGATGCGAAACGGTATTATTTCTTAAGCCATCAAATTTATAAAGACTGTTCAAATGATTAGGATTAATATCATATTTTAAGACTTCACCTACTGTTTTATTAAGTAAAAAATCAGATAAGTGTTTAGAATATTTTAAATTTCTTATGGGAGTATCTAACGTTATTTTCTTTTCACATTCAAAAAGATAACCATAAGAATGAATAATATCTTTTAAATTTTCAACGCTTTTTTCTCCCACACCCCGCAGCTCATAGACACTGTGACAGGCACTGGCATCTAAATGAAAAAAAAGTATTTCATCGATAGTTTTCACAAGTAAAGAGGCAGGAAGTTTTTTCTGGCTTTGTAGTTCATAGAGTTTGGTTGTACCGTTAATTATTTTTTTATTTTCCATAATCTTATCCTTTCTTTTTAAAACGCAACGTCTATTATACCGAAATTTAAGACATTGTCAAAAAAAATCTATCAAAAAGATAGACTTAAGACCATTTTTGGACCATGATAACATTAAAAAGAAAAAGCATGTAAATACCAAGAGTAGCCGCTAGTTTATAACGATACATCTCATGTGTAGCCACAATCTTATCTGCGATGGTTAAAACCAAACTTTCTTTATATTTAGGCATTTCTAGGAAAACAGGAAACATATGGGATTTAATCATGTTTTCTTGCATCTTATCCAATTTAAAATATAAAGAGGCATTTAAATAGGCATATAAAGGATGAATTTGCAAAGTTTTTTGGGCATTATACTCCTTTACATCCGCATTAAAGAAAAAATCATGTAATAAGGCAGCACGTGTTGCCCCTTCATAATTTAAATTTAATGTTTTTGTCATTTTATAGACCATTTTAGATACTCTTAAAGAATGCTCATAACGGCTGATGCCGTGATGAAATTCGTCTTTTAATTTTAAAAACTCTGGATGATTTTTTATGTCATTTATAATAGAATCAAACTCACACGTTTCAACGATTTTCATTCTTTCACCTCGAACTATCTTAGTATAGCATATTTTTTTTAAACAATAAAATACTTATTGGGCAAATTTTTTGATAATTTCTTCGGCACATTTTAAACCATCCATCGCACTAGTTGTAATACCTCCAGCGTATCCAGCACCTTCACCACAGACATAAATACCCGATATATTGCTTTCTAAATTTTCATTTCTTTTCATCCTAATAGGACTAGAAGAACGACTTTCAATACCAAATAAAAGAGCATCGTCACGATCATAATTTTTTATTTTACTGCCAAAGTAAGGTATCGCTTCTTTTAAAGAATCTTTAATAAAGGATGGTAAAATAGCATTTAAATTAGCCATTTCATAAGCGCCTTTAGTAATGCTTTTAACCTCACCTAACGTCGTAGACTCTTCATCACACATAAAATCTTTTAAGGTTTGCACAGGAATGTTACCAGCTTTTAGATTATAAGCTTTCTTTTCCAGTTCTTCTTGAAAATTCATACCCGCAAAAACACCTGACCCATAGTCTTTTTCATTAACGGTAACGAGTAAGGCAGCATTCGCGTTTAAAGAATCTCTTTTATGTTCACTCATTCCATTAATGACTAAATGATTTTTTATAGAACTGGCATTAACGACATACCCGCCTGGACACATGCAAAAGGAATAGACACCTCTTTTTTCTTTCGTTTGATACGTTAATTTATAACTGGCTGGCGGTAAAACTTTGGGATAATCTTTGCCGTATTGACTTTCATCAATCATTTTTTGAGGGTGTTCAATACGAAGACCAACCGCGAACGGTTTACTTTCTAATAATAAGCCTTTTTCATAAAGCATTTTAAACGTATCTCTAGCACTATGGCCTACAGCCAAGATTAAACAATCACAGGGGTATGTTTCATTATCATTAATAACAATTTCTTTTATGTGGTTATTTTTTATATGAACATTCGTTAAACAAGCCGAATAACGAATTTCGCCACCCAATTCTTTTATTTTTTCGCGCATATTTTTAATGACATCTTGTAATAAATCAGTCCCAATATGAGGATGGGCTTCATATAAAATGCTAACAGGTGCCCCACAAGAGACAAAGGTTTCAAAAACCTTTTTACCCCGACAGGCCTTATCTTTAACCATCGTATTTAATTTACCATCTGAAAAAGTTCCGGCACCTCCTTCACCAAATTGGACATTGGTTTGCTCGTCAAGTTGCCCAGTTTTCCAAAACTTTTCAATTTTTTCTTTTCTTATTTCGACACTTTCTCCTCTTTCAAATAAAAGAGGATGGTAGCCTGCTTCGGAAAGCAAATAAGTAGCAAATAAACCAGCTGGTCCACTACCGACAATAATCGGACGATAGGAAAGCTTAACATCTCCTGAAGAAGGCCTTTCGTATTGTTCAATAGGTGATAAAAAGATATTGTCATTTTTAGAAAATCTTTTTAACACTTTCTTTTCATTTGAAACCAACACGTCAACCTCATAAATATAATAAAGTTCCGGTTTTTTCCTAGCATCTAAAGATTTTTTTATAATCGTGTAACTTTCTACTTTTGTCTTTAAAATACTCTCTATTTTCGTTAACAATTTATCTTCTTCATAAATAGAAATTTTAACTTGTCTTAGACGAATCATTTTTGATACTCCTTCCTACCACTAAACCGCTTAAAATAGCTAAAGTTAAATTATATCCCCCACAGTCACCATCCATATCTAAAATTTCGCCAGCAAAATAAAGATGCGGATACTTTAAAGAACAAAGGCTTTTCATGTCAACGCTTTTTAAAGAAATGCCTCCTTGACAAACTTGAGCTTTTGAAAAATCACCGGTACCCGTAATAGAAATAGGATAAGCCGTTAAATTAGCCATTAACTTCTTTATTCTTTCTTCACTTATATCGTTTAAAGTATCATCTTCTTTTATTTTACTTTGTTTTAAGATCATTTTACATAAAGGTTCTTGTAGAAAGCCTTCTAACGTTTCTTTAATTGTTTTTTCTTCTGACCATTTTTGTAAAAATTTTAAAATATCTGTCGTAAAAGGCGTGAAATCTAGATGAACCGCGACAGACTTTTTTTGAAAAATAGCTAAAGAAGCCGCGCCACTTAAATTAAAAATACAAATACCACTTAGACCACTCTCGGTAAACTGAAGTTCGCCAACTTCTTCTTTTATCCATTCATCATTCACATATAATTTAGCTTTTACTTGAGCCCGAATGCCTTTCCACAGTTTGTTATAAGAAGTTTGACACTCTAAATAAGTTAAAGAAGGTAAAACCGGTATTATTGTTTCTTTTAAAGAAGGTAAAAGATGGTAGCCCGACCCATCACTTCCGGTTAAAGGGTACGCTTTAGAGCCTGTTGCTAAAACAACATCTGTATAAAATTCATTATCGATTAAAAAGCCACTTTCTTTTATTTCAATACTTCTTACCTTATGATTTAATAAAACTTTTACATTAGTCTTAGAAAGCTTCTCCAAGAAAGCTTCATAAACTGTACTAGCTTTATTTGTAAATGGATAGTAATAGCTATTTTTAACAAAGGGCACAATCCCTAAACTTTCAATAAAATTTAAGGCTTGAAGAGGATTTTCCTCTGTCAAAAATTGATGTAAAAGTTCTCGATGAGTCGAATGATAATGATTTAAACTTTGGTCTTCATTATAAAAGTTGCAACGTCCGTTCCCTGTGATTAAAAGTTTCTTTAGAAGGCAATCATTTCCTTCCATTAAAGTCACTTTTATCTTTTCACTAGCTAATGCTATAGCTGTTGTCACACCACTTACTCCCCCACCTATAACTAATACATTACGCATAAAATCACTTCCTTTTGTCATCTTTCTCATTATACCATATCTACATCATAAAAAAGAAATGCTTTCACACTTCTTTTATTCGCTTGCTTTCAAACTGCTTACCATATCAATATTATCCACTTTTTTGGCTAGTTTTTTGGATACGAAGTAAGAAACTAAATAAGTACCTAAAGCAGAAACGAGATAAGTCCAAAGTTCAATATGAACACCAAAATCATAATTTTCATCCAAACACACTTTAAATAAGTAGAAAGTTAAATAATAGCCTACTGGTAACCCAATAAGAATAGAGATAATACATAAGAAACTGTTTTGAGAGATAAAAATTTTCTTAATTTTACTATCTGCAAAGCCTAATACTTTTAAAGTAGCAAACTGATATTCTTTCTCACTGAAAGATAAAATACTCATGTTGTAAATGATAACAACACCTAGTAAAATAGCAAAAGCAATAATGATAACAATCATTGTTTTCATCATAGAAAGCATATTGTTAATGGTTTCTTTAAGTTCACTTTTATTTTGAACGACTAAAACATTTTTAATTGTTTTAGTATTTTGTAAATCTTCATTGGTATATAAAGAATCGGCTTGATAAGTCACTCCTAGACTTTCTAAATACTCTTTAGTCATCGTAAGTCCTTGAACTTGAGGGTCTTTATAAAATCCTACAATCTTTGACTCATAATAAGTTTTATTGCCATAAGTATGCCACTGAACTGTGTCACCGATGTGAAAATTATACTTATCAGCAAATTTATAAGTGACATAAACACCTTCTTTAGAATCTAATTTAATGAATTCGTAAGCACTATTTATAAATCTTATAAAGTCATGACTATCATCTACAAATAAAGTATTTGCTTCTTTATTACCGTCTTTGTCTTTAATTTCGATATTTAAAGTAGCGCTTGTGTTATCACCATATTTATCTTTAAGTTCTTTTAAATCGTTATTAGAAATATCTTCTTTTAAAGTAAGTTTATAATTAAAATTATCTAAATCATCAAATTGAAGTTTAATAAAATAGTTCATACTATTAAGCATTCCAAGGGCACAAACAATTAAAGTACAACAACCGACAATACCAATCACGCCTGTAATACTACGGAATTTATTTCTTAAAATATCTCTTAAATTCCACTTATGGGCAAAGTTTAATTTTTTAAAGAAACCTTTTGTTGTCACATTTAGACTACCTTGTTTTACTTTAGGAAGCTCACTACGTAAGCTTTCGGCCGGCTTTTTTAAAAGTTCTTTATAGCAAGTTAAGAACGTAATGAAACTAACGCCTACTATAACAAGTAAAGCCATAATATAAGTAAATGGTACAATATAAACACGACCGTTTGGCATTTCAAAGAAAGACATTTCAAGATTTAAGAAAGTAGCTCCTAAGAAATACTTACCAAGTATAATACCGAGTAAAGCGCCTACTAAAGAAACCCAAAAGCCATAGCTTACATAATGACTGGTAACTTTTAAATTCGAAAATCCTAAGGCTTTTAAAGTGCCAATTTGAATACGTTCTCTTTTAACTACTCTTGTCATTGTCGTAATAACGGATAATAAGGCGATAAATAAGAAAAGGCCTGAGAAAATACCAACATAAGCTTTTCCTTCATCAATTTCCCCTTGGTACATCGTATAACTTGCTGTATTTTCAATATCAATCGTTGCCAAAGCATGACTAATCGTGTTTTCAATTTCCTCTTTAATTTCTTTATTATTTTCCTTGTTTTTTGTATCCACCATGACATAGTTAAAAGGAATATAATCAAGATAATTAAAATCTGGTTTTATTTTAGCAAGTAAAGCATCCGTAATTGTCGTATTCATTTCTTTCGATAAATTATCTTTCACTTGTTTTTTTATAAAATCTTCAACCTCAATCGTCGACATATAAACAAAACCGTACGTCCTATGATTGGGCATAAGTTGGGAAGAATCTTTGACATCATATACATGATCTGGTACATAAATAAGGCCTAAGATTTCTTCTTTAAATTCATAGCCATCATATTTAAAAGAAATTTCATCACCAACTTTTAAATCATTTTCCTTGGCATAGAAATAATCTAACCAAACACCCTTTTTATTTGAGTCAAAAGAACTACCATCTTGAACATAAAATTTACTAATGTCATTTTCTTCAATGATAGAAACAAGGAAAGATTTATCCTCATCTTGACTATTTGTCATAACAAGTTCTAATTTTCTTTCCGCGTTATTGACACCATCGATTTTTTTGATGTTTTCTATATCATCTTTCGTAAAGCCACTACCAATAACATTGATATCTTGTAAGTTATTTTCTGTATAAAACTTATCCGCCGTTTTGGTCATCCCGGCCATATAACCTTCAACACCTGCGTAAACCATGACACCTATCATGACCATAAGTAAAATCGTAATAAATTGTGATTTGTTTTTTAAAACATCACGAAACATTTTCTTTCTTAACATATTACCACACTACTTCATCAATCTTTTTAGGATGTTTATTTATTTCATTGGATTCGATTTTACCGTTTTTTAGGCGAATAACTCTATCAGCGATTTCAGCGATTAAAGAGTTATGTGTCACGATAACAACAGTGTTTTCTCCATTATTTTCGTCACATTGTTTCTTTAGTAATTTTAATACTTCCACTCCGGTTTTAGAATCTAAGGCCCCAGATGGTTCATCTGCTAAAATAAGGCTTGGATCTTTACAAATGGCTCTTGCGATAGAAACCCGTTGTTGTTCTCCCCCAGATAATTGATTTGGAAACTTATTTAAATGTTTTTCTAAGCCAACTTCTTTTAAAACTTGTTTGGCTTTTTTAGGTTTTGCCACAATATCATTAATAAGTTCTACATTTTCTAAAACTGTAAGCGTTGGTAAAATGTTATAAAATTGAAAGATAAAGCCAACTTTTTCAGCGCGGTAATGAGTCATTTCTTTCGCGTTATAGGAAGAAATTTCTTCACCATCTACGATGATTTTACCACTAGAAACCGTATCCATTCCTCCTAAAAGGTTTAAAAGGGTCGATTTACCGGCTCCGGATGGTCCTAGGATAACAACAAATTCTCCCTTAGGAACTGTAAAACTCACATCATTTAAGGCATCGAATTTTTTTTCTCCTACCATATAGGTCTTTTTGACATTTTTAAACTCAATTAAATTTTCCATATACTCCTCCTCTAAACAATATATGAAACTAATTTCATATAATTAAATTATAGATAAAGCCTTCTTATTCGTCAATACAAATATGAAATTTTTTTCACTTTCTTGCCTTTTTTCTTTAAAAAACGTATAATGTATGAAGGACGTGATGACTATGTCAAATTTAAGAATACCAACGCAAAAAAGAAGTATTGAAAAAAAAGAAAAAATCGTAGAAAAAGGTTTTCAACTTATGTGTGAAAAAGGTTTTTTTAATGTCACAACCCCTGATATTGCTAAGTATGCCGGAGTTTCCACAGGAATTATTTATCAATACTTTAAAGACAAAAAAGATATTTTTATAGAAGGAACGAGAAAATACGCGAATGAAATTATGTTTCCTATTTACTCTTTAATAGACGGTAAAAATATGAATAAAGAAGATTTACCCCAGTTTTTTAAAGAACTTTTGAAAACAAATAAGGAAAAACATGCCATAGATAAAAAAGCACATCAAGAAATATCGGCTATGCAACATTTAGATGAAGATGTGGAACAAATTTTTAAAGAAGCCGAGATAAATTTTGCCCATAAACTTTATCTTCTTTTAAAAGGTAAAGGTTTTCCTGAAGAAAAATTACAGGAAAAGACCCATTTAATTGTCAATCTGATTGATAATTTTGCGCATGAAGAAGCCTACCACAAACATAAAACGTTAAACTATGAAGCTATGGAAGATATGATAGTTTTCTCTATTTTGAATATTTTAAATTATTCTTTCCAAGAATAGTCATAAGAGGCTTTAATGATACCACTTGCATAAGGAGCGATTTGATATTCTTTAAAGATAAAGATAATCTTGTTTTCTTCTAAAACAAAGTTTTCATAATTTTCTTTTAAAGGACGAGTACCTTCCATAAGCCAGGTAGCATTTGTTATTTTGGGGGATAAAAGTAAATCACCCCGAATACTTTGACTGACGTCTTTAAGAAAATTATCATTTTTGTTTATCAAATCATCAAGGGTTAAAAACGAGCTACCTTCTTTAGGAATAACCCATGTTTTTATGTCATGGCAAGGATGGGCTCCACCCACATAAGTTTCGATGATTAAAAAAACGGATTCATAATTTTCTGTTTCATAAACACTACCCTCTGCATAAAAAGAGGCATCTTTATATGTTTTAAAAAGATTATTTTTACTATTTTCAATTTCTTCTGTAACAGCTTCTTGTAAGACTTTATTTTTTATTGTTGGTTTTCTTATGACGACATTCTTTTTTACTTGAATGACAGGTTCTATAAAAGTATTGGCCTTAATATTTAGCTGATAAAGCATAAGGAAAAGTAAAATAGAAAAAAATAAGAGGAGGAAAAATATTTTTAGTTTCATACTAAGATGTATGCGCATTTATTTTTTTATATAACAAAAGAAACGTACCTTTCTTAAGTACGTTTCTTTTTATTTGGTTTTAATCGTAAAGTTGTCTTCAGAAACATCAATAATTAAAACATCATTTGGTTTTAAGTCTTGTTCAATCATATATTTAGCAAGTAAGGTTTCAATGTTTTTGGTAACATATCTTCTAATAGGTCTAGCTCCATAATTTTCATCAAAGGATTCATCGATAACTTTTTGACGAGCTTTGACGGTTAACTCTAAAGATATTTGTTTGTCTTTTAAGCGATTATTAATTTCCCCAATAATCTTATCTAAGATAGAACCTACGACATCCTTATGTAAAGAATGAAAGACAATAATTTCATCAATACGGTTGATAAACTCTGGGCGGAAGTTATTTTTAAGTTCATTTAGTACTTTTTCTTCCGCATTTTCTTCATTATCTAAGATATATTCACTACCTAAGTTACTTGTCATAATGATAATCGTATTTTTAAAGTCAACCGTTCTTCCTTGGGAGTCAGTAAGACGACCATCATCTAAGATTTGTAAAAGAATATTAAAGACATCTTTATGGGCCTTCTCAATCTCATCAAATAAAACAATACTATATGGATTTCTTCTTACGGCTTCGGTTAAAACACCACCTTCATCATACCCTACATATCCTGGAGGTGCTCCGATAAGTCTTGATACATTAAAAGCTTCCATATATTCTGAACAATCAATACGAATCATATGACGTTCATCATCAAAAAGTTCATAAGCAAGACTTTTGGCCACTTCGGTTTTACCAACACCGGTAGGGCCTAAGAAGATAAAAGAACCAATAGGACGATTAGGATCTTTAATGCCACTTCTTGCTCTTAAAATGGCATCACTTACCCTTCTTAAAGCATCATCTTGGCCGATGACTCTTGTTCTTAAACGGTCATAAAGGTGAAGAAGTTTATCCTTTTCACTGCTAACAAGCTTAGAAACAGGAATCTTTGTCCATCTGGAAATAATAGAGGCAATACCTTCTTCATCAACGATGTCAGATAAAATACCCCCCTTTTCTTCTTTACGTAATTCTTCTAATTCTTTTTCAAGTTTAGGAATTGTTCCATGACGAAGACGAGCACTGGTCTCTAAATCATAGTTGTTTTCGGCATTTTGTAAATCAAAACGAGCTTTTTCTAATTCACTCTTTTTTTGATTTATCTTATCTTTTAAACCTTTTTCATCTTCCCATTTATGCCGCATTTCGCTTTCTTCTTTTTTTAAGTCCGAAAGTTCTTCATCAATTTTCATAACTCTAGCCTTTGATAAGTCATCTTTTTCTTTCTTTAAAGCTTGACGTTCAATTTCTAAAGACATAATTTTACGGGTTAATTTATCAAGAGGAACCGGTACAGAATCGAGTTGCATTTTAATGGTGGCACAAGCTTCATCAACTAAGTCTATGGCTTTATCAGGCAAATAACGATCTGTAATATATCTATCAGATAATGTCGCGGCAGCAACTAAAGCACTGTCTTTGATAGTAACTCCATGAAATATTTCAAACCTTTCTTTTAAACCTCTTAAAATGGTAATCGTATCCATAACGGTTGGTTCGGATACTAAAACTTTTTGAAAACGTCTTTCCAAAGCCCCATCTTTTTCAATATATTTTCGATATTCATTTAAAGTGGTGGCACCAATCAAGTGAATTTCACCACGTGCAAGCATAGGCTTTAACATATTAGAAACATCCATAGCACCTTCGGCACCATTACCCACAATCATATGAATTTCATCAATAAACATAATAATATTGCCGTCACTTTTTTCAATTTCTTTTAAAACAGCCTTTAATCTTTCCTCAAATTCACCGCGGTATTTCGCCCCAGCAACTAAGGCACCTAAATCAAGTTCCCAAATGGTTTTATTTTTTAAACTATTTGGAACATCGCCTTTAATGATTCTTTGAGCAAGCCCTTCAACAATAGCCGTTTTACCAACACCAGGCTCACCGATTAAAACCGGATTATTTTTACTTTTACGTGATAAAATGCGAATAACATTTCGGACTTCTTCATCCCTACCAATAACAGGGTCTACTTTGTTATCACGAGCATTTTTTGTAATATCACGTCCATATTTTTCAAGGACATTTTTTAATTCATCATTATTTTCATTATACATATTTTATCCCTCCTTTTTAAACATTATTATTATACCTCTATTATTAGCACTTGTCAATACGGAGTGCTAATAATAGAGATATATCTGATCCTGTACGGTAAAACTAAATTTCACCTTCAAAATTTAAGGAATGGAATTTACTTTTTTTCATATTAATTTAATTACAATAGAAAAGTTATCCTTTTTAAATTTTGAAGCTTTTCTTACTAAAAAAAGAAGCCTACTTATAACGAATAAGTTTAGCTTCTTCCGTGTATGTTTTGATATTTTTGGGATATAAAGTTGTTACCTTTTTTAAGACATTACCTACTTCATCGGGTGTCATACCTAAAAATTTAGCAATATCAGAAGTTAAAAACTTTTGATTATTAATATAGCCAAATTTTAAAGCCACTATCATAGCTTCTTCTAAAGTAAAGGTTTCACTCATTTTTTCTATAATTGGCATTTCTAAAAGATTATTAATCGTTAAAAGCTTTTTACTTTTAAGATAAAGAGTTTTGGCAGAAGCGTTTAAAAAAGGGGAATCTAAATAAAGGGTTTTAGAACTATAAGGATGATTTAACTCTCTTAAAGTTTTCTCTATTTTAGGTTCAATGTCTTTTATAATTTTATTTCTAGAACGCGTATTTAAAGATGGAGAAAGAGCATTTTCAAAGGTAGGACCATAACCTAAAAAAAGTAAGTTTTGTTCTTTTGAAGAAAGTTTGTTTGTTGCTTCATCGATTTGTTCTTTAGTATAGTTTGGAAAATTAGAATAGAAATAATGCTCCTCTATTTTAGAAAGGGATGTTTCTTTTCCTTTTTTATTTTTCTTGATGTTTTCTTCTTTCAACTTATAAGCTTTTTGTAAGGCATCTTCCGGATAAGGCATATAAGAGGCTAAAGATTTGAGGTAAGGAGAATTACGAATTTTTCTTAAAGCATTCGCTTCAATTTGGCGAATTCTTTCAAAGGTTACATGAAACATTTTACTTATTTCCACATAAGAATAAATTTTATCATGGATAAAACCAAACCGGAGAATTAAAACTTTTCGTTCATTTTCGGTGAAAAAAGGAGCCTCTAGAAGACTTTGCATATCCTTTTTAAAAAGTTCCTCAATGACTTTATCTTCTGTTAAGGCATCATTAGAAGCAATAATGGTTTCAAACTCAGCCCCTTCATCGTTACCCATCTTGCGATTTGTGCTTATGGTGTCACTCGTAAGACGAATTAATTCTTTAATATCTTTTATAGATAAATGCATTTCATTGGCCAGTTCGGCAACAGAAGGTTCTCTATTTAATTTCACTTCTAAATCTTGGAAAACTTTTTTAAATTTTTCTAAACGATTGCACATATAAACCGGCAAACGAATATTTCTTATCTTATTATTTAAGGCCCGTATAATGGCTTGCTTTATCCAATACACAGCATAGACCGAAAAACGAAATCCTTTAGAAATGTCATATTTTTCGGTTGCATTTATTAAACCCATATTACCTTCTTGAATCAAATCCTCTAGAGATAGCCCTAAGTTCGTATAGTTTCTTGCCACACTGACAACTAGTTTTAAATTTCTTTTGACAAACTCATTGCGGGCTTCAAGATCATGTTCTTTAATACGAGCCATAAGACTTTCTTCTTCCGCTTTTGTAAGCAAAGGAATATCTCCTATTTCCTTCATATAAACATCTATACTCTCAAAATCTAAGTTACCTCTAAGGTCTTCTTTCGCATTATAAACCGTGTAATCGTTAAGAGCTAGACAAAGCAGTTTATTTTTAAAAAGATGCGTCACGCCCACCTCTTTTATTTCGGTATAATAATGGCGATAGATAGATCCTGTCATCTTATTAAAAAGAATTGATTCATTAAGCAACCTATCTACAACATCAAGTGTAGGTTCGTATTCCACCTTTTCTAAAAAGGCATTTAGTTTATTAAATTTAGCCATGGCATCACGATAACTTTTTGTTTTTCTAAACTCAAAGGTAATATACCGATTTATGATATAAAAGGCATCTTCTTGAATAAGTTTTTTACTTTTTTCTAACATATAAGCAGAAATTTTTGTATTTAAATATTCTTCATAAGAAGAGACTTGTTCTTTCAAAGACGCTAAAAGCATTTTTTTAACTTCCAAGTAATACTCTTCTTTAGAAAGGTTAAGATATAAATAATTTTCATATATATCATCGATTATTTTTTTTTGAGTTGCAAAAATTTGTTCCAGACTCATCTTTTTTTGTTCCATATTTCCTCCCCTGTCATCTAAACCAACGTGACCTTTATTTTATCATGCTTTACCTAGAGAGTAAATGATGTTTTTTAATCTTCACTTATAACAAAAAGATGACTTAGCTTACCACTAATGGTATTTGAGTCATTTATAGAACCAACAACACTTAAAGATTTCATGAGCAGATTTATCATAATAACTTGTGGGGAAGTTCAATAAATTGTATTGGCGTAAACGCTAAATATCATCTCATCTCATGCGTTAAAATCAATAGGATACCTTAAAACCTTACTACCTTTAGTACTCGTCTTTATTGTAAAAACATTTTTTTCATCCTAGCAATACAAAACAAATCACACATATTTTTATATCCTAAAACGAAAAGTTGTTAACTTATTATCTTTTAAAACCCTACCTAATTTTCTATGTGCCTTTAATTATTACTTCTGTATTTTTTAGCAATAAAACAATCCCCTATAAATTTTTCTTTTAGCAATGTGTTTATGATGATAACCAATTAACATAGCCTTTTAATTACCACTAATTGCCTTTTAGAAATAGGCCCTAAAGTAAAATCAGCAAAGAAAGAGCTTTCAAAATAATCTTTAGAAATAAGACGATTATATGTTGGTTTCTTTAAATAAATTTTGATAGAATTCTTTTGATAAATTTTATGATTAAGATAATAGGAATCCCAGAGATAATAGTCCTTCTTAAAGTCTGTAATTAAAACATAATGTTCACAACACAGTTTCGTTCTTAAAATAAAAACAGTATGAGAATTATTTTTTTCTTTAATTATTTCTGGTGTTACCATCTTTCCTTCATAAACCAAAATATCTAAAGGTAGATACTTTTTTAGGGAAAGTGAAGCTTTATTCATGGCTTCTTTACTTGTTCCTTTTTCTTTTTCATCTAAGGCAACACTCATTATTTCTTTAATAACTTCATAAGGTATTTCGTCTCGATCAAATAAATATTTTAAAGCGTTATAAAGAGTAATGGGACCACAGTCAAACTCACTTAACTGATAAAGTAAGGGTGTTTTCATAAAAAGGATGCCTCCCTTACTAATGTATTTTTTTAAACTCTAGTTATTACAAATTAGCAAATAAAAAAAGTACAGGTTTATTCTTCTGTACTTTCTTCTATTTCTTTTGTTGGTTCTTCTACTTCATCATCCATATCATCACTCATAAGATTTTCTTCTAAAACTTCACTTGCTTCATCATCCATAAATTGTTTTTGAAGAACAAGTTCAATGTCACTGTATTCTTTAGCACCTGTTCCAGCTGGAATAAGTTTACCAATAATGACATTTTCTTTTAAGCCTCTTAAGTAATCGGTTGAGCCTTTTATCGCCGCATCAGTTAAAACACGAGTTGTTTCTTGGAAAGAGGCAGCAGATAAGAAGGAATCCGTTTGTAAAGAACTCTTTGTGATACCAAGCATGATTGGTCTTCCTTTGGCAGGAACACCACCTCTTAAGATTACAGGTTTATTCGCATCCGTAAATTCTTTTAAGGATACACTCAAACCTTCTACTAAATCCGTATCACCAGGATCTACAATTCTTACTTTGTTAATCATACGTTTAACAATAATTTCAATATGTTTATCATTAACGTCAACACCTTGTAATTTGTAAACGCTTTGAATTTCTTTTAAGATATATTCTTGAGCGGTAATTGGATTTGTAACAGCAAGTAATTCTTTAGGTGAAATAACACCTTCCGTTAATTTATCGCCTGCTTTAACCACATCACCTACATTAACACGAACTTTCATGTTGTAGTTTGTCACATGTTCACGAGCTTCAACATCATTTTCCACGATAATTTTATGTTTACCATTATCTTCTGTAATAACGGTAACTTTACCGTTAATTTCAGAAATAGTTGCTTTACCTTTTGGATTACGAGCTTCAAACAATTCTTCAACACGAGGAAGACCTTGTGTGATATCGTCTCCGGCAACACCACCTGAGTGGAAGGTACGCATGGTAAGCTGAGTACCTGGTTCACCAATAGATTGAGCCGCCATAATACCAACCGCTTCACCTGTTTCAACAAGGTTACCTGTTGCAAGGTTAAGACCATAACATTTTTGACAAACACCATTTTGGGTTTTACATGTTAGAATACTTCTGATTTCCACAGATTTGATACCAGCAGCGGTAATTTTCTTAACCATATTTTCTGTGATTAAAGCACCTTTTTCACAAATAACCTCTTTTGTTTCTGGATTAATAATTTTTTGAGCACTATAACGACCTAAAATACGTTCGGCAAGGGATTCAATAACACTACCATCTTTATCGTTTAATAAGTCTTTAACTTCGACACCTTGAATAGAACCACAGTCATGTTCTTTAACAATGATATCTTGAACAACTTCGACTAAACGACGAGTTAAGTAACCAGAGTCTGCAGTACGTAAAGCGGTATCAACGTTACCTTTTCTTGAGCCATGACTTGATAAGAAGAATTCTGATACGGTTAGACCTTCTGAGAAGTTTGACATAACAGGAATTTCAATGGTAGAACCATCTGGTTTAGCCATTAAACCACGCATACCAGCTAACTGAGCAAAGTTTGATAAAGATCCACGAGCACCAGAGTTCATCATCATAAATAATGGATTATCGTAGTCACCATCAGCCATTTCTTTTAATTCAGCTTTGATTTTATCATTAGCCTTACTCCAAATATCAATAACCGTATTATATCGTTCTTCATCGGTAATCATACCACGTTTAAATTGTTTATTCACTTTATCTACTAAGGCTTTAGATTCTTCAATGATTTGTCCTTTTTGTTTAGAAGGAATAATATCATCCGCTGAAACGGTAATACCCGCAATCGTAGAATATTTAAATCCTAAATCTTTCAACTTATCAAGGAAAATACTTGTTTCTGTTGTATGATAACGTTTAAAGACTTGGGCAATAATTTTACTTAAATCTTTTTTAACAAATGGCTTTGTTAAAGGCATTGCTTTGATAGCTTCTGGGATATTGGTTCCCATTTCTAGGAAGAACTTGTTAGGAGTTATTCCTTCAATGTTTTCTTTAGAAGCTTCACTTATGAATGGATAACTATCCGGTAAAATATTATTGAATTTGATTTTACCACAAGTCGTAACTAAATATTTATCCATTTGTTCTTCTGTAAATAATTTATGTTTGAATGATTTAGCTGGTAATGCAATACGCGTATGAAGCGTAATCTCATGTCTTGCATAAGCCATTTCTACTTCATCTGGATCTTTATAAACTTTACCTTCATGTTCTTCGCCTGCTTTTTCTTGGGTTAAATAGCAGTTACCTAAAACCATATCTTGAGATGGGGTAACAATTGGTTTTCCATCTTTTGGATTTAAAATATTTTGTGCACCTAACATAAGAAGTCTGGCTTCCGCTTTTGCTTCTTCTGATAATGGTACGTGAACAGCCATTTGGTCACCGTCGAAATCGGCGTTAAATCCCGTACAAACAAGGGGATGTAAACGAATCGCTTTGCCACCAACAAGTTTAGGTTCAAAAGCTTGAATACCTAATCTATGAAGGGTTGGGGCACGGTTTAACATAACAGGATGTTCGGTAATAACATCTTCAACAACATCCCAAACGCAGTCATTTTTCGTATCAATTAATTTCTTGGCACCTTTAATATTATGAGCAAGACCACGTTCTACTAAACCATTAATAACATGTGGCTTAAATAGTTCCAATGCCATATCTTTTGGAATACCACATTGATACATTTTAAGGTTTGGTCCAACAACGATAACACTACGACCAGAATAGTCAACACGTTTACCAAGTAAGTTTTGACGGAAACGACCTTGTTTACCTTTTAACATACTAGATAAACTCTTTAATGGACGATTTCCTGCTCCTGATACACTTCTACCACGACGGCCATTATCAAATAGACTATCAACGGCTTCTTGAAGCATACGTTTTTCATTTTGAACAATAATGGTTGGAGCACCTAATTCTAAAAGTTTTTTTAAACGATTATTACGGTTAATAATACGACGATATAAATCATTTAAATCACTTGTCGCAAATCTGCCACCATCTAATTGAATCATTGGTCGAAGTTCTGGTGGAATAACAGGAATAACATCCAAAATCATCCATTCAGGACGGTTACCACTTTCTTGGAAGGCCACTAAACAATCTAATCTTTTTACAAGACGAATACGTTTTTGACCGGTAGCACTTTCTAATTCTGCTCTTAAAGATGCCACTTCTTTATCAACATCCACTTCTTTTAAAAGTGCTTTGATAGCTTCTGCACCCATACCTACTTTGAAACTATTACCATATTTTTCATAGTAAGCACGATACTCTTTATCCGATAAAGTTTGTTTTTTGCCAAGAGGAGCACTTCCTGGATCTAAAACGACATAAGAAACAAAGTATAAAACTTCTTCCAAATCTCTTGGACTCATGTCTAAGACAAGACCCATTTTTGAAGGAACGCCTTTGAAAAACCAAATGTGGCTACAAGGAGAGGCAAGTTCAATATGCCCCATCCTTTCACGACGTACTTTTGATTTCGTTACTTCGACACCACACCGGTCACAAACCACATTTTTATAACGAAGTCGTTTATATTTTCCACAAGAACATTCATAATCTTTGGTTGGGCCAAATATTTTCTCACAGAATAAACCGTCTCTTTCAGGTTTTAAAGTTCGATAGTTAATTGTCTCAGGTTTTTTAACTTCTCCATAAGACCAAGAACGAATTTGCTCAGGACTCGCAAGACCTATTTTTAAACCTTTAAAGTTATTTACTTCAATCATCTTTATTCACCCTCCTCAAATTCACTATCAATTTCTACATCACCAGGGAATTCTAAATTATCTAAATTATCTTCTTCAAACTCGTCTTCCTCATCTTCATAATCTTCTAAAGGATTTTCTGGTTCTTCTATTTCTTTACCATTTACATCACTCATGTCGATTTCATCAATTTTGATGATATCTTCTTTTTCTTCTTCCTCTTCGATTTCTTTTAAATCTAAGACTTCATCTTTATTATTAATAATTTGAACATTTAAGCCTAAAGCTTGGAATTCTTTAATTAAAACACGGAATGATTCTGGTACACCGGCTTGATTTACCGTTTTACCTTTTACTAAAGCTTCATAAACCTTAACACGACCAATCACGTCATCGGATTTAATGGTTAAGATTTCTTGAAGAACATGAGCGGCACCATAAGCATATAAAGCCCAAACTTCCATTTCACCGAAACGTTGTCCACCAAATTGTGCTTTACCACCTAAAGGTTGTTGCGTAACTAAACTATATGGACCAGTCGCACGAGCATGTAATTTATCATCAACCATGTGATGTAATTTAACCATATACATAACACCCACATTGATTTTATGTTCATATGGTTCGCCGTTACGGCCATCGGTTAAGGTTACTTTACCATCGCTTGGTAAACCAGCTTCAGCCATTTCTTCATGGATATCATCCATATTAGCCCCATCAAATACTGGAGTGGCATAATGAACGCCTAATTTTTTACCAGCCATACCTAAATGTAATTCAAGAATTTGACCAATATTCATACGAGATGGAACACCTTGTGGGTTTAACATGATATCAACTGGACGACCATCTGGTAAGTAAGGCATGTCTTCTTCTGGTAAGATTAGAGAAATAACACCTTTATTACCGTGACGACCACTCATCTTGTCACCAACTTGGATTTTACGTTTTTGAATAATATAAACACGAATAATTTTGAATACACCAGCAGGAAGTTCATCACTATTTTCTTTTGTATAAACTTTAATGTCATGAACAATACCAGCTGCTCCATGATCTACTTTTAATGAAGTATCTCTTACTTCACGAGTCTTTTCACCAAAAATAGCATGTAATAATTTTTCTTCACTTGTTAATTCTTGGACACCTTTTGGTGTTACTTTACCAACTAAAATGTCGCCTTCTTTAACCTCGGTACCAATACGAACAATACCTTCGGCATCTAAGTTTTTACGAGCTTCTTCGCCAACATTTGGAATATCACGCGTAATTTCTTCTGGACCTAATTTAGTATCACGACATTCTACTTCATACATTTCAATGTGTAAAGAAGTATAAACATCATCTTTAACAAGTCTTTCATTTAAGATAACCGCATCTTCATAGTTATAGCCATTATAAGTCGTAAAGGCAACCGTCATATTTTTACCTAAGGCAAGTTCACCTAAATCGGTACTTGGACCATCAGCAATAACTTGACCAGCCTTAATTGTATCACCTGTATGAACAATTGGAATATGGTTTGTACAAGCTCCGGCGTTGTTACCTTCAAAGTTAGCTAAGTAATACGTGTCTTTACCACCCGCATTTTTAACAACGATTTTTTTAGCATCCGCATAAGTGACGACACCATCTGCTTTAGCGACAATGGTACTACCAGAGTATTTGGCTGCGACACATTCAACACCCGTACCAACAATTGGTGCTTCACTTTTTAATAAAGGTACAGCTTGACGTTGCATGTTAGAACCCATAAGTGTTCTATGAACGTCGTCGTAGTTCAAAAATGGAATACAACTTGTTGTGATAGATACAACTTGGCTTGGTGAAACATCCACAAAGTCAACTTTATCTTTAGAAACCATTAAGTTGTCACCATTATAACGAACGATAACTTCGTTTTCAACGATACGATTATCATCGTCTAATTTAATATTTGCTTCAGAAATATAGTAGTCCGTTTCTTCATCTGCTGTTAAGTAACGAACATCATCCATTTGGACTTGACCGTCAACGACATGACGATAAGGAGTCATAATGAAACCATATTCATTTACTTTAGCATAACCAGATAAAGAGGTAATTAACCCGATGTTTTGTCCTTCTGGACTTTCTACTGGGCATAAACGGCCATAATGACTGGCGTTAACGTCACGAACATCCATACCAGCACGTTCTCTTGATAATCCGCCTGGGCCTAAGCTAGATAAACGTCTTTTATCGGTTAATTCGGCAATTGGGTTAATTTGTTCCATGAATTTTGATAATTGGGAACTACCAAAAAATTCTTTTAAAACGGCCGTAACAGGACGAATATTAATTAATGATTTAGGAGTGATGTCTTCTGCTTCTTGAGTTGTCATTCTTTCTCTGATAACTCTTTCCATACGAGCCATACCTACTCTAAATTGATTTTCAATTAATTCGCCTACTTGTCTTACCCGACGATTACCTAAATTATCGATTTCATCGGTGTTACCAATACCATCTAATAAATTTAAATAGTAGTTAACGGAAGCAAAAATGTCGGGAATAGTAAGACGTCTTTCTGCTACAGAAGTATCTACACCGATAATTTTTTCTACTTTATCGGGATTACTTTTATTTTGAACATGAAGAATTTGAACCTTATTATATTCATCAAGCTCTTCATTAGTCATCACTTTAGTAAGACCATAGCCAGAGGCAAAAATAGGCTTTAATTCATCTAAAATTTCTTTAGTGATTAAAGTTCCTTTTGCAAATTTAACTTTGCCATCTACTTTAATATCTTCGGCTAAGACACAACCAACAAGACGATCACAAATATTTAATTTCTTATTAAATTTGTAACGTCCTACTTTAGCCAAATCATAACGGAAATGATCAAAAAATCTTGTGATTAATTGGTTTTTAGCAGAATCTAATGTAGCTGGTTCACCTGGACGTAATTTTTCAAAAATATCAATTAAAGCTTCATCCGTATTTTTCGTACTATCTTTTTCAAATGTGTTTGTTAAATAGTCATTTTCTCCGAATACTTTAATAATATCTTCATTACTAGATAAACCTAAGGCACGTAAGAATGTTGTCACAGGCACTTTTCTTGTTCTATCAATACGTACATAAATCACGTCTCTTGCATCTGTTTCAAATTCAAGCCAAGTTCCTTTGTTTGGAATCATTTCGCCACTAATAACACGACGTCCATTTTTATCTGTTTCACGTTTAAAATACACGCTTGGACTACGTACTAATTGGGAAATAATAACACGTTCTGCTCCGTTAATGATAAATGTTCCGGCATCCGTCATTAAAGGCATATCACCTAAGAAGATTTCTTGTTCTTTAACTTCGCCTGTTTCATGAATAAAAACACGTGCTTGAACCTTTAATGGTGCAGCATAGTTTACCATTCTTTCTTTTGCTTCTTTTACAGAATATCTTGGTGCATCAAAAGAATATTCACCAAAGTCAACCGTCAAATTTCCAGTAAAGCTTTCGACTGGAAATAATTCTTCAAATACCTCTTTGATTCCTTCTTCTAAAAATTTTTGGTAACTTTTCTTTTGGATTTCTAATAAATCCGTAAGTTCCATTGTACTTTTACTACGAGAAAAATTTCGTCTTTCACGATAATCCCCGAATTTGTTTAGTTTATAAGCCACGATCTCACCCCATCTAATATTTTTTTAGGAAAACCCTACGTTTTAAAAACTAACACGTCACCAATTTATAATTCTACTAGGAATTATCTAGGTTGTCAATAAATTTTGGCACGCATAATATAAAATCCTTTGTCTTTTTTTACTACCTCACAATGGTAGGTTTCTTCTAATAATTTTAAAATACTTTTAGCTCCTTGATCTTTTCTAATAACAAACCAAAGAAGCCCATTTTCATTTAAATATTCCTTAGCGTTTTTTAAGATATTTAAAACAACATCTTTGCCCGCCCTAATAGGAGGATTCGTCACAATAATGTCAAATTTTCCTTCTACATTCTGATAGGCATCACTTAAAAGAGTGCTTCCCACAACTTTGTTTTCTTTAATATTACGTTCGCATAAGTGAAGAGCCCTTTTATTCACATCGACCATCAAAGCCTCACTTTTTAAAAGTTTGCTTAAAGTGATACCTATAAAGCCATAGCCACACCCGACATCTAAGATTTTTAAATGTTCTTTTTTCTCTTCTTTTAAAATAGTATCAACAAGCGTTCTACTACCATAATCAATCTTATCTTTTGAAAAAACACCTAAATCACTGTAAAAAGAAAAAACAGTATCCTTGTTTTTGTATGTAATTAGACGTAGTTCGCTCTTTAAATCTGTATTGTTTGTGAAATAATGTTCCAAAAAATCACCATATTTCTTTCGTATAACTTGTGTAAATAACATAGCAAAATTTAATAACCTTGTCAATAGAAAAAGTACGTTTTTAAGGTGGCTTAAAAACGTACTTGATGATTTTCATTTTGATATAAATTACGATAAATCGGATTGCTCTTCAAAAGCTCTTCATGCGTCCCTATTCCGACTTCTTTCCCCTTTTCAATAACATGGATAATATCCGCATCCACAATAGTTGATAACCGATGGGCAACAATAATCACCGTATGATCTTTCACTAAATCATCAATTGTTTTTTTTATATAAGCTTGTGACTCATTATCGAGGGCACTTGTTGCTTCATCCCATAAAATGATTTTAGTATCTAACAGTAAGGTTCTCGCGATGGCAAGTCTTTGTTTTTGACCACCACTTAAGTTGATACCCGCTTCTCCTATCATGGTATTATAGCCCTCTTTTAAACTCATAAAATAATCATCGATATAAGCTTTTTTGCAAACTTCTCTAGCTTCTTCTAAAGTTAAGTCTTCTTTAACAATTTTTAAATTATCAAAAACACTCATATTGAAAATAAAAGGAGTTTGTCTAATAATAGAAATATTTTTTCTTAAAGAATCTTCAGTTAGTTTTTCGATGTTTACACCATCTATTAAAATCTCTCCATCACAAACATCAAAGTAACGTAATAATAAATTGAAGATGGTACTTTTTCCATTACCACTACGCCCGATGATGGCATTTTTTTTGTTAGGAAGAAAAACCATATTTAAATTTTCTAAAGTATTGTCTTCATTTTCTCTATATTTAAAGGAAACATTTTTAAATTCAATTTTTCCATTATTCTTTTCTAAAGAGATTCCCCCATATTTTTCTTCTTTATATAATTTATCACTTAAGATTTCATTCATTCTTTCCAAAGAAACGGTTGCCTTATTAAAAGAAACGCCAAAATCACTTAATGATTCAACAACTTGATCAATTTGCCAAATATAGGTTTCTAAAGTCATAAAAAGACTTAAACTTAATATTTTTTGTGTGTAAAAATAACCAGCTGTTAAGAAAATAATAAGTTGGAAGACAAAATAAAGTAAATTATTAAGAGCATAATACCAAGTTTCTTTGCGCCCTAAATCCGTAACATTTTGATAATAAACATCTAAAATACTGTTTAGCTTTTCTTCAACATGTCTTTTGATGCCTAAGGCTTTTATTTCTCTTACTCCACTAATGTTTTCTGTGGCTTCTTTGACATACTTGTCACTTTCTTTTTTTATAATTTCATTATTCTTTTTTATTTTAGGCAAAAATTTATAAGAAATAAAACCCATCATCAAAGACATTATAAGAATTTCTAAGCCCAAAACCCAAGAAATATAAAAAGAAAAGAAAACTAAAATAATAACCACAACGGCTCTACAAAGAAGCCGAATTAGTTTATTTAATAATTCCATAATTTTCTCTGGTTCAAAATACATGCGATTGACAAATTCACCAACACTCATTTCTTCAAAAGCCAGTGCTGGTAAATTATTAATTTTATGATAAAGATCTTTTGTTACTCTTTTCATAAAGTGGTTTTCTAAATAATTGTATAGATATTCTCTAGGAACTTCTAAAACAGTGAATGCCAAAATATAAATACCTTCGTATAAAACGACACAAAAAACAAATTTATGAAACTCACTTGCTACTAAATATTCAACTGCCACTCCCCATAAAGCTTCTAAAAAAGCGGGTAAACAAGAAGTTATCACTAAAATAACATATAAAACGAATTTAAATTTTTCTTCCTTTAAATAATTAAAAAAAACTCTCCAAGAAGATAATTTTTTCATATGCACTCATCACTCCTTTAATTAAAAATAAAACCTTGAAAGCTCAAAGTTTTATTTTACTAAACTATCTAAATCAACGTCACTTCTATCATGTTTAATCTGTTCCCAACTATCAGTTTTCTTAAATAAGCAAATAATATTAATTGGAATCCATGTTGCGATAAAGAAGGAAAATAAGAAAATGCCACCTAAAATATTTTTAGCACTTTTTTTATTGTACTTAACCACAAAGATGTTCATAGCAACATTTAGAATGTAGAATACAATGAAGAATAGTAATCCAGAAGCATACAAATAAGAGAAAAAATCAAAGAGTTCAACATCTAAAATATGGAATAAAATTAAAACAAGCGTTAAGATTAGTCCTAAAACGGTTACAATAGGAGCCACATACATCATGAACATATCAAAGCAAGCGATATTTCCTGTTTTAAGAAAAGTCCCTAATAATTTCTTACCATAAATTTTTAAACAACTTAAAGTTCCACTTGTCCATCTTTTTCTTTGCTTCCAACTTTGCCAAAAATTTTGAGGATGTTCATCGTAAGTAATAGCATCTTCTACAAAGGCAACTTGAATACCTCTTAAGGCACATAAACCTGTAAATTCAGAATCTTCCGTTAAAGTAACCGTGTTAAAGCCATATTCATCAATAACATCTTTACGAACAACAAATCCGGTTCCATTAATAGCAGCAGACCCAGAAAAATTCATACGAGCACGGTTAAAGAAAAAGTTTTGAATAAAATAAAATAATGTGTAAGAACCTGTTAGCCAGTTATCGCTCATGTTTTTCGAATCTCTAAAGCATTGTCCCACTTGAATGCCTTCACATAAAGCATCATTCATACGAGCTAAAAAATCAGGATGGACTAAATTATCAGCGTCAAAAATAACGTATGCATCGATATCATCACGATTTGCAAGTTTTTTAAAGGCAAAACGCAAGGCGTCTGCTTTAACCTTAACAGGAACCGTACATTTCATCACCGTGGCACCAGCTTTTTTGGCAGCCCCAGCCGTATCATCAGTACAATTATTTGGTACCACAATAATGTCATATAAATCTTCCGGATACTTTTGCTTTTGTAAACTTTTAATTAAGCTTCCAATAACACCCTCTTCATTTCGTGTTGGAATAATAATAGCAAATTTATGTTTTGGCTTATGTCTTCCAAATAAGCTTTTATGATAATTTTTAAAACCAAAAAGTCCTGTTATACCAAAATACATACTATAGATAAAAGATAATGCAAACAAAATATAATATATTGTTACAGCAACGTTTGCCATATTTTTCAACCCTTTCAAAAAGATAAAACTTTCTTTCACTAAAAAAATTATAGTATAAATAATTTTAAAAAGCAATTACATTTTTGTCATCATTTTTGAATAAAAAAAATCAAGTAGGCTGACATGACAAGATGCCGGACTTTTGTTTTATACATACTATCATAAGAAAGAGACTTTTCTTTTGAATTGTCTAGCTTTTACTTCATCACGGCAATATGCCATTTCTGTTCGTCTAGCCAAGGTTTCGCCGCCAGCTTCCTTTAGATTATATTGTTACTTATTAATGTTTCCTACTACCGCTTTCATAAATTAGTTTTAACACGTGCGTGTCGTTTCAAATTATGTAAAACTCTACACAAACTCAAAAAAAAGAAAACTAATTTTTTTGTAGTTTCCTTAGAGCATCTTCTGTCAAGCCTGTTGCTAGAATTATTTTTTTTAAAGGTACTTCTAACTTTAAAAGTTCTTTAGCGATTTCAGCACGTTCTTCTGTTTTACCAATATTGATACCACGGCTCTCACCGATACTGATTCCTTGACTTTTTCC
>CAKOOQ010000006.1 GCA_934098555.1 uncultured Bacilli bacterium | reverse complement strand
TGATAACACTAGTATATTCATTTTCGTCCATAATACCATTAATAAATAAATTATCAGCCATTTCTTTGTATTTTTCATCTTTATCACCAAATATACCATGTATTTTATCGTGAATAAATTTTATTACTCTTTGAAATTTATCTTTCCAATAGTCTAATGAATCCTTTAAATCTTTTATTTTTGATTTTAAAGATGATATTTCATTATCTTTATTATTTAAATCATATCTTAAATCATTTATTTCTTGATTTTGTTCTTTTACTCTTTTTCTTAAATTATCAATAGAGTTATGATTTTCTTCAAAATCTTCCTTTATTTTATCTACTGTTAAAGAATAATTAGTTATTTCTTTAAAGTCATTAGTAGATTTATTTACTTCTTCTATATAATCAATTATCTTATCTTTATTTTGATTAGATAAAAGTAAATTCTTATTTGATAAAGGTTGATTTTTTAAATTATTAATAATATCTTTTATTTCTTCTGATTTTGTATTTAAGTCCTTTGTCTGATTATTAAGTTTATTTATTTTTTGTCTTTGCTTATTATAATTCTTTTTAAGTTCATCATAATCAGCCATTTGACTAACTCTATAATCAATATTTCTTCCTTTTTGCTTATCTTTTAATACTGCATTTAAACCATATTCTTTATTAAATGATTGAATACAGTTATCTCTCATTTTATCTTGTATTTTAGGTAAATTATCTTTTGTAAATACACTACATTTACCAACTTGCTTACTCATACCTGTTTTACAATTTTCTTTAACTGCTATTCCTACTATATGAAGATGTGGAGAAGATTCATCAAAATGTATAGTCGCATTTGCTACTTTAAAATCTGGAACTAGTTTTCTTAAATATAAAACTTGCTCATCATAAACTCTTTCCATTTTATACATTTCTTTATCATCTTTATCCCGCCAATAATCCATATCTCCAAGTTCTATAATTATTTCTACTGCTAAATCGTGTTTTGTATCATTACTAATCTTACTATAATAATCTTTTATTTTTCTATCATCTCTAGTTTGTTTAGAATTATATTCTAATCTTGATTCTTCAAATTCTTGTTTATATAAATCTTTAACATCTTTTACAATATCACTTGAACCATATAAAGTTTGTATCTTCTCTGGATTATTATCATATTGTCTTAGGTTATGATGATTTACTTTTGATAACTGAATAGCATTTTGAATAGCATTATTATTATAGTTAGTAGGAGTATTCTTTTGCTTTGCTTTTTTAGTTTTATTTTTATCATTTCCAATATGAAATGAGTATGCTAATTCTACATTATTTCACCTCCAATTCTATCTTGATAAGGGTTTTTTTAAGCACTTGACAAGATGTATAACTCTCTATATATCTTGTCATACTAACAAGATATGGGAGCTAAGGTTTAACACCTTAGAATCCGTTTTATCTTATTCAAGTAATAACTAAAACTTCGTAATAGTTAAAACTTGCATAAAATAGAATAGAATGTTATAGCCACTTTCATTTACTTTGCAAACGAAACGTGCCACACATTTTATTGTGAAGAAATTTCATCTTCTCTAATTTTCTTCATCTTCATAGTAAGGAACAGGTTTTGATTTCACTAGTATAGGTTCCTTACTATATACAACATTACTATCACATTCAGCAGGTATATATTTAAATACATCGTCCTCATTTTCTAGTAATGTCCCATTATCTTCTTTAACATATAATACTCCAAGATTATATGTTTCCATTTTCTCATCAGGATCAATTTTTCTATAATCTTCTTGTGGGAACACTCTAACAATTGTTTTATTATCTTCTATAAAGTCAAAGTAGAATACTTTATCTTTAACAGTATAAGTTGCTTCATAATAACCAACATCATAGAATTGTCTTAATCTCATTATTTGCTGTGTTAATTCTTCTTCAGGTAAATACTCACTAAATCTAATCTTCCCATAAATATTTCCAAATAATGAAGGAACATATCTATCATAATAACCTTTAAAATATAAATCATTAGAAGTATTTGCGATACTTTCTCTAAATTTGATAAATTCTAGATCAGTATAATTTCCATATTTATCAGTCAGTTCTATTTCTTCAATATATTTCATTATAAGTTCGGCTTTTTCTTCTCGTGTATACTCATTCCAAAATTTATTTCTTTGTTTAAATTTATCCGGGTACTTGATAGAATTGATAAAGTCGATATCTCTTTTAACTAAAATATCATTAGGAGTAAATTTTAATTTTTCACACACTTCAGTTTCATTTAATTTAGTTTCTAAATCATTTATAATATCTTCGACTTTCTTTCACTCTGCATTATATTCTTTTAAAGTAAATACTTCATTGATATATGCTTCCCTAATCCTATCAAATTTAGATTTTTGACTCTTTAGTTCTTTTTCTAATTCTTCTTTTGGATTTTCTATTTTTTGTTTTATCATTGGTAAGAAGTATTGATTAACGATAGAATCATATTCAACAATAGAATTCATATATTCATCTATTGTTTTTTCTATTTCAGATTCTTTAAAACTAATTTTACAATCATGACAATAATAGTAATAATATGAATTACCATTTTTCTTTGTAGTTGCTTTACCTCCTAATATTCTTTTACATTTAGGACATTTTAATTTTTGCATAAATAGATAAGTAAGAGTTCTTTGAAAACTTCTAGAATTTTTCTTTTGTTGTACCTGACATTCTTCCCAATATTCTTTACTAACTAATGGTTCAACCACATCAAAATAATAAGTAGGTTTCTTCGTTCTTCTACCATGAATAAAATCTCCTTTATAAATAGGATTTTCAAGTATATTTAAAATTGTTGAATCTCTCCAATTAGTTTTATCTAATACTTTTTCCTCATTTAAAATATTACTTATCTTTTTATAAGATAATCCATCATGGTACATATTAAATATTCTAACAGCAACATCTTTGGTAGCATAATCAATTACTAATTTTTTATTTTCATGTTTATATCCTAAAGGTGCTTGATGTGGAATATGACCAACTTTAATAGCCCCTGCTAGTCCGATTTTAGTTCTTTCACTTGTTCTTTCAATTTCTTGTTGTGAAACTGATGTAAGTATTCTTGATATCATTTTACCATTAGCATTAGTAGTATTTATTTCATCATTAGCACAATCTAAATAAGCTTCATTTTCTTCTAAAAATGTAAGTATCTTTTCCCAATCTGCAACTGACCTCGTTAATCTATCCAGTTTTAATACTGCAATAGTATTTACCTTCTTATCTCTAACATCTTGTAATAATCTTTCAAATTCAGGCCTGTAATTACCTGTTTAGCACTTATTCCTCGTTCTTCATATACATCATATACTTCATAGTTTTTATATTCACACATAGCCCTTAATCTTTTTTCTTACTCTGGTAAACTAAATCCTTCTCTTGCTTGATCTTCAGTAGATACACGAATATAAAGCCCTGCGACTTTCTTTTCTTCATTCATTAAACTCAACTCCTTTTACTAAAAAAGAGGAGACAATAGTATTTAATAAAGCCTAAATACTACTGACTCCCCTAATAATTCAATATTATTAATTTTCGATATTTTATGTTTTTATTTCATAGATGTACCTCCATTTCTAGAGTATACATCTTTCATTGATTATTTATAATATCACTTTTTTAGAATTAGTCAATACCCTGTTCAGGGTACTAGTATTTAGTTTTCTTTAATATATTGTTCTAGTTCTGAAAGTTTTATCTTTTTACCGAGATTATGAACATAGATTTCATTTGAATAATTAAATGCTAGATAGAGTTTATTATTAATAAATATTCTATGTGGCTCAATATAAGTTAAATTAGTATGTTCAATATGCCTAATACTGCCATTTTCTATAATGGGTGTAGTATTACAAAAATCACATATAACATTTAATCTAGAAATTAATGATTCATCAATCTCAATTTCTTCTTTAATTATATTTATCATAGACACCAACCTTTCTATGATTTTTTCTGAAAATCAAAAAAAATCAATCATTTCTGATTGATATCTATCTAAAAGTTCGAATAGTTCGAACAGATTCGTCAATGGTGCCGATTGGCAGAATTGAACTGCCCTCTGATGCTTACCATGCATCTGTACTACCACTGTACTAAATCGGCATACATTAATCTTATCATAAAATAAGACTAATGCAAGATAAAATGAATTTATAACTTAAAATTTATTTTAAACCTTGAACTTTATTAGAAAGATTAACAAAATCATCGTTACCTTCATAATATCTACGGTCAAATAAAATCCAACCATCAGAGGCATTTTCGACCTGAGGTTTAATTGATTTTTTAATATCTTCAGGATAATATTCAATATCCTTTAAGGCATTTTCTAAAGTAAAATATCCGTCCATTTCATATTTCTTAGCTTGGATATCAGACTCTAATTTGCTGACGTATAAAACAAATTTGGCATCTTTTGTTTCCTCAGCAACGGCTTCATCATATAAACTCAAAAGTTCATCACGTATTTGTAATGGTTCAAGCATAGATATGATATTTTCTCTATCTGCTTCTTTCTTTTCCTCTTTAGATAGAACACTACGTTCAGAAGTTTTTGCCTTTACAAGTTCTTTTACAAATAACATTTTATAAATTTTAGCAAAATCAATGTCGCTATAACCTTTTAGTTCACTTATAATACCAATTACTAATGTCATAGTACCGTAAATATGATCAGCAACAGATTCAATCTTATCGGCTGGAATACCAACCTCTTTCCAACCTGTACGAATTACATCCTTTAATTTGTTAGCTTCTAAATAAAAGTTTATTACATTTTCCATATTTTTAATGTCTCCCTTCGGTTATATTATATCATTCTGAAATAACTTTGCAAATAAATTTTACAATCAAACTTATTCAGCCAAAATCGACTATGTCAATAAGAAATGAAGAATGAATGTTAAAAATAAACCGGTTACTGTTGGAATTAAAAAGGCCAAAAAGGTGTAACACCAACTTTTACTTTCTTTTTTTATTGATAAAAGGGTTGTTGTACATGGATAATGACAAAGGGATATGATTAAAAAGCATATGGCTGTTATGTATGTCCAACCATTATTTACTAAAATATGTCTTAAACTTTCCATTGATGTATAAGAAACTAAGGCGTTACTTTTGGTATAACAAAGTAAAAGTGATGGGATAACGATTTCATTCGCAGGCATTCCTAAGATAAAGGCTAAAATAATAGCCCCATCAAGGCCAAACAAATGACCAAAATCATTTAATTTAGTAACTAATAATAAAAGAAAAGTACTATTTCCTAATTTCCAAGAAGCTAAAAGATAAATTAAAATTCCTAAAGGAAAGGAAACTAACATGGCTCTTTTTAAAACAGGAAAAGCTTTTTCTTTTAAGGCTTGTGAAAAAGTTTTCCAGATAGATGGTCTTCTAAAAGTTGGTAATTCTAAAATAAACATAACTTCTTCTTTTTTAAAAATAAAATGATTCAAAATTTTTGTCCAAAGAAAAGTTAAAATGATACCCAAAGTTATAATTAGTAATAATCCTAATGCAACTAAAAGGCTACTAAATAAGGTATTATCTGTCACAAAAAATAAGCTTATCATTGTTATCATTGCGGGAAAACGACCATTGCAAGGCATAAAATTATTAGTTAACATGGCTAAAAGACGCATTTTTTTATCTTCCATAATCCTTGAGTTAGTGACACCAATCGCGTTACAACCAAGACCCATACACATTGTTAAACTTTGTTTGCCACAAGAGCCACATTTTTTAAATGGTTTATCCATATTAAAAGCAATTCTTGGAAATAAACCGTAATCTTCTAAATATGAAAAAAGAGGAAAGAAAATAATTAGTGGAGGCATCATAACTGATACTACCCAATAAAAGGTCCGATATCCGCCTAAAATGAGAGGATGTAAAATAAAATCAGGTAAAAAAGAAAAGAACATTAATAAATATTTTTCACCACTTGCGAAAAAAGAAAACATAAAGTCTGATGGGATATTTGAGGCAAAAATCGTTAGCCAAAGAATAACTAAAAAAATGATACTGGTGACAACAAAAGAAGAAATTTTATGACTAAGAATTTTATTCCAGAAAATATCTTCTTTTTTTAAAGTTTGCTCTTTTCTTTCAACAATATTTTCTAGTAATTTATCCGCACAATGAATATAACTTTTTAATAGTTCTTCCCGACTTATATAGTTTTTATAAAAACGTAACACTTTTTGTAAACTTTCATTTTTACAAGGTTTTTCTTGATATAAATAAGAAACAGGTTTATCAACGTAGGAATTGGTAAGCTTTAAATAATTAACCATTTTGCCTTCATGTTTTACTTTAAAAATATTAGGATTTACTTTAAAATGATTCATTTCATCACATAATCTGGCACACCCAGTTCCATCGCTTGCTTTTGTAATAATAATAGGAACATTTAACCTTTGTTGCAATTTAAGGACATCAATATTTATCTTTTGAGATATTGCTTCATCCATTAAATTTAAACAGACAATTACCTTATCAGTAACATCTAAAACTTCTAAAAGTAAAACTATACTTCTTTCTATATTAGAAGCATCTAAAACAACCACAGCTAAGTCATAATCTAAAGAACAGACAAAAGACGAAGCAATTTTTTCTTCTTTACTTTCACCTATCAAAGAATAAGTTCCTGGTAAATCAACAACTTCCCAAAGCGTATCTTTATAGCTAAATGTAGCATAGGCATTTTTGACCGTTTTACCGGTCCAATTACCCGTATGTTCATTTTTATGGGTTAAAAAATTAAATAACGAGGATTTACCAACATTAGGATTACCAACAAAACAAGCTCTTTTCTTTTTCATATTATCACCCATATTAAAGAGGCATCTTCATCACGAAGTGTAAATATCGTACTTGTTGTTTTATAAGCCCTTGCGCCTTTTAAAGGACTTTCTAACATACCAGTTATTGTTTTACCTTCTAAAACACCAAAATGTAATAATTTAAAGCGTTTTTTTTCTGGTAAGAAAATACTTTTAATTATAACAGGTTCATTTAAAGGAATATCTGTTAATTTTTTTAGCATACTATCACATCCTATTAATAAGTTATGCCATTCTAAAATATTTGTCCTATGCATATCTTTTTAAAAAGGGGGCTTTTTTATGTTTCCTTTTAATATCGACCCACAGCTTTATGCTTTATCAGCTACTTTAGTGGGTGCCGCCATTGCCCCATCAATGGATTCCTTAGAAAGCGTAAGCATTGGTAACTGGCTTGTTTTACTAGGAGATTATTTAATTGCCTACTCAGGCCAACTTGCCCTTATAAATAATAAGCAAAATATGCAAAATCAAAATATTGATATTAATACTATTTTGAATACTTTAGAAAAAATAGAAAATGAACTTGAAAAATTAAAAAAAGAAGGCAAAATTTAATGTCTTCTATTTTCACTAATCATTTCTGTATCTATAGAAAGTTGTTTAATTCTTTCCATAATTCTCCGTGATTTTATTTTTTCTTCATTAGAATCATCCATACAAAAATGTTTTTCTAATTCCGAAAGAGTTAAATTAGATGTAAAAAATGTTGTTAAATTACGATTCATTCTAGCCTGTAAAATCGTTCCTAATACTTCATCTCTTCCCCACTCACTCACCTTCTCAGCCCCAATATCATCAATACACAAAATATCAACAGTTTGATAATCTTTAAGACGTGCTTCATACTGTTCCCAGTCAGATTTAAGAATACGTAATACTTCAGGAAAATAAATAATTTTGACCCGAACATCTTTTTTTTCTTCTAACTCATGTAGTAAAGCACTAATCAAAAATGTTTTTCCAGAACCAAAATTACCATGCAAATAAAGGCCTTTCATCGGTTTAGAAAAAGAAAATTCTTGATAAAAATTATCGAGCCATTTAATCACACTGCTTCTTTTTTTATCTTTAACATCAATATCTTTCATTCGCGCACTGGTATTTATTTGCTCCTCACTCAATTTTTGACTTTTCTCCATGGCCTCTTTTTTCTTGTATTTACAAGGCGTATACGTCGAATAAATATTTTCTTTATCTTTTCGAAGCATTTTAACGTGTCCTTTTAAATCATTTTTGCAGGCATATAGTCCTGGACAAGTTTGACAATTTTGTAATTCTGTTAAAATATCTAAGATTTTGGTTGTTCTTATGAGAGCCTCTTCTTCTGTTAAATGAAGTTTGGCTACTAAGGTCTTAAAGGCCGGATTTTTTAAAGCTTCCTCATAGTTTTTTTGCAAACTTTCATAATCTTTTTTAAAATACATTTTTCTCACCCTTTATCTATTCGTATTTTTTTAGCATGCTTTCTAATTCTTTTTCTTCTTCTTCAGTCATACTTTCTTTACTTATTTTTTCATCAAACCAAACAGGCGGTTCTTCCGATACTTTTTTTACCGAAACCTTATTAAATTTATTAACATATTTTTTATGTTCTTTTTCAGCCACTTCCATCGCATCTTTCGCTGTTTCAATACCAAGTCGTTTCCATTGACCCGCAATCGTCTCGACAAAGGCATTATTTAATTTATTATTATTTTTCTTTAAAACGTAATCAATTAACACATTAACAACGGCAGGCTTGAGTTCAATATCTACTAAAAGATACTCTAGTAATTTTAAATCCCTAGCGGTTGGCGTGCCTGTTTTATATTTGGCACATAAAAAATCATAGGGTGTTGTGTTTTCAAAGACTTCAATGATGCGACCTTTTTTCGAAGTATCCCCACTCGGATTTTTTAAATATTCTGGTTGGGTACGGTAAATAAGGGTGGGAAGTTTTCCATGATTATTATATTGATAATATTTTCTTGTCTGAAGACGAAGGGTATCTTTATCAATGGCCCCTTTTTCATTAAGAGACAGTCTTATAATCTCACACATTTTTAAAGTATCAATATTATAAACAAAAGAAAGGTTATTAATAAGAGAACGCATCCGTTTATTTAAAACTTTTTCATTTAAAAGACCTTTGGGTAAAGAAGAAACAAGTAGATCAAAATCAATTTGATCTTGCATATTTAAAGGAAGCGTTTCTCTTCCTAAAGCTTCGATGACTGGTGGCTCGGTTGATGATTTAAAGACCTCATCAAAATGAGCCGTGACTTCTTCATAACCCTTTAAATTAATATTTAAAACACTGTATTCTTTTTTTAAAAGATTGTATTCAAAAGCCCCGATGTTATTATACAAAACCACATTAAAAATGGGATTTTGAAAAAACTCTTTAGGATTCATAGGCGAATAAAGTTCATAAACATAGTTATTCGGCTCCGCATTCATAAAATACGTCCTTAAAAGACCGACACTTTCAAGGGTTTGCCGAGCAAGTTTAATACTATCTAAATTGGTTTTTAAAATTGTCATTAAATGATGGTGGTTATAATCGGCACTGACAAAAGTATAACGGTCTAAATCTCGCCACAAAGTAAGATATAAACTAACAGCTAAAGAGCCAATAATCGGTTCATAAAAACTAACCAAGTATTTACGATCTTGATCGGTTAAAATGGTTTTATTCATAACCATATATTTATCTGCTGGTAAAAGAGTAACCATCCCCATAACAAGACCGCCTTTCTGTTTCTTATTATATAGAATTATTGATTTCAAGACAAGAAAAAAAGACTTTAATTTTTTGAAGTCTTTGTTTTCTTTACATCTTTCGTTTCACTTTTTGTATTTAAAATTACTTTTCTTTCTAAATCTTCTATCTTAGCGACTAAAGCTTTATTTTGATTATTTGTTATACCAAAAATAACAAGTACAGCCACAACCGTGAAAGCTAAATTCCATAAAATAACAGCATTACTAGAAACACCGGATGTTTTTTGACTATCGCCTTTTTCAATTTCAGCTAAGATATCATAACGATCTTCTTTTTTGGTATCATATAAGCTTTTAATAGCACTTTTTATTTTATCATCATAAGAACTACTATAACCTGTAAACGTTTGATCACCAATAACAATAAATGGAACACCATCCGCATTTTCGTCTAAGATTTTGGCGGCTTTATCCATTAAATCTGAATTAGCTGAATTACTCCATACTTCATAACCGACCACTTTAAAGTATTTACCATACTCAGGAATGATACTGTTCAAAAACTCTAAGAATTTTTGACAATAACCACAGCTTTGACCATAGAATAAGTAAACAATAGCTTGATCATCATTTTCACTATAATTACTAAAATCATGGGTAATACTCTTAGATGTTAAAATTTTGTCTAAATTTTGACTGGCAATTTCATCAGCAAAAACATGAGTTGGGAAAATCATGACGGCTAACAATAATAAAGTTATCCAAATTTTTTTCATAAACAACACTCTCTTTCTAATTTAATTTATCAAATAAATTGATAACATCATCAATCGCACTTAAATTATCTTTTTTTAGTTCATCTACAATACAAGTTTGTAAATGATTTTTTAATACTTCGGTTCCAAGACTTTTTAAAGATTTGTTAATAGCCGATATTTGAATTAAGACCTCATCACAATAACGATCATCTAAAATCATATCTTTAACACCTCTTACTTGGCCTTCAATAATATTTAAGCGTCTGGTTAAATTTTTCTTTTCTTCGGCACTTCGATGTTTCTTACGAATGCATGTTTCCATCTCGCATCACCGCATTCATTATATACCCTTATGAGGTATAAAATCAATTATCTTTTAACGTTTTCACCATTTTTTCATAATTATCACTTAAGCAAATATAAGAACCTGAGACAACTTCATCGACATAAAGACGGACCTTTTTAACCGTTTCATCATTAATGCCCCCGTCAACGGAGATTTCTTTGTGAAACATTTTTTTTAATTTTTTGATTTTTAAAGGCGTTTCTTCGATAAACGTTTGACCTCCTTTACCCGGATGGACACTCATCACTAAAATAGAATCAATGTCATTAAGAAAAGGCGTTAAGGCTTCTATATCTGTTTCAGGATTAATAGCTAGGCCTTTAGATATTTCTAGACGTTCTAGTAGTAATAAACATTCTTTTACATTTTTAATTTCACAAGGAATCGTTATTCGCATAGGTCTTAAAATACTTAAATCCACGATAGTGCTTAAGGGATTTTCCATCATTAAGTGCACGTCTAACTTCTTGGTACTTTCATTTAATAAAGCTAAGACCTCTTCTTTCTGATAATTATTTTCTCCACAAAAAAGCCCATCCATTAAATCCACATGTAAATAATCAGCCGAGGTTTCATTTATTTTTTTTATCGTTGTTAACCTATCATCCTTACTTTTCAAATAAGAAACCGATACTTTCATATTATCAAATCCTTTCTCAAAAATTATATCACACTTTTCTTTTTAAATTTACCCTCTTTCTTGATAATCAAAATGGTTTATTTGTTTATTTTCAAAGTCAAAATCGACAAGGATATCACCGATTTGATTATCTTTATAGGCCAGAAAAACAAGATACATCTTACCATCTTTCATTAAGATATCTCCCATAGTTTGGGATACATAATAATCTTTAAAAGTTTCTTGAAAAAGCACTGGTAAATTTTTATATTCTTCTTGAATGCTTTTTAATAAAGAAGAATATTTAGATGAACTTACATCTATATTAGATATAATTCTTGCCAAGATATATTTAAAGGTATTGTCACTATCTAAAGTCGTATCCTTTTCCTTCTTATATAAATCAATTAAGGCCTCAGCAATTAAAATAGTTTGTTTGTCATTTACATTTTTGATAACTTGTGTTTGAGCCGTCAAAGCCTCTAATAACGAAGTTACTTCCTCTTTAGAATAACCGAGTTGAAACCAAAGTTCTTTAAAATATTCATCACTTGCAAAATACCATTTCGAAATACTTTCTTGTCCCAAGATGTATTCTAAGGCTTCTAGAATGTGAGGTGCTGGGGCATAGGAATCCATTTCATTGGTAAAATACTTAGCGGCATAAATTTCAGCACCAGCTTCTGTGATAAAGTTGGTATTTAAATAAAGTCTTTCACAATCTTTTAAATAAGATGAAGAAACTTTATAATCACTAGCGCACTTATAAAGATTGTAAGAATATGTGTTTTTATTTATAGAAAAATCAACAAAGTGCATGAGTTCATGATAAAGCGTACCCTTATCTTTTTCATGATAATTTATCGTGGTAGTCCCATCAATATATAAAGCAGCCACCCCAGTTGGTAAGTCAGAAGTATAAGAAATATTTAATTCTTTTAATTTTTTTAAAAAAGAAAATTCATCTAAATAATTTTTAGCATCGACAACTACCGAAAAAATATTCATAACTTCTTGTTGGTAAGGTTCTAAAGATTTATTTTTGGTAACTAGATAAGCATATTTTGTAAAGAAATCTTCATTATCTTCTATTTTCTTCTCCATATTTTGTAAATTATATGTTGCTATAACCTCTTCTTTGTTTAAAGGTATTTCTTCTTTTTGATTAATGTCTATTTTATTTCCTTTTTCTATTTTATAAAGATAAGTATGAAATAAAGTTTTCGCTACAAGAAGATTATCATAAAAAATAGCTTCATTATAGGAAATATTACTTATTTTCTCACTATTTTGATAAAGGGTTATTGCACCTGATTGTAAAGAAGTATAGCAAAAAGAATCTTGACAAGTGACATAAGAAAACGCATCAGAAATAATATTCAAATTTTTATCTAAAAAATAAGATTTTGAAGTTATCAAATCATAACCTTCATAAAGAGTATCGTTTAAAACACTAATTTCAATATTTTCCTTAACAATTTTTCCTTTTTCATTATAAATTTTAATACTATTTTGATTATTTTCTAAAAAATAACCCATGATATACTGACCAACTTTTTGAAAACGGTTGGCATATATCATCTCATCTTTAGTTTTTAAAAAACTTTTTGTTTCTAAAGAACCTACAAAAACATCTTTAAAAGATTCTTCATAATAAAGACTACAACTATCTATTATAAGAGTACCATCCTTATTTACTAATTTTCCACCCTCTTGACAGTCTGTAAAATCCATATAATAATCATCATTAATATTTGTATGATTTTGATAAATTTTATTGTTGTAAATATAATAAGTACCATCCTTATTTTTTAATACATTATTTTCACTAATAGTAACATCATCTAAAATGATTTTTTTAGCTATTGTATTAACGATTTTATAAGTATCATCATATGATAAGGCAAAGTAAAAGGGTACACCGGTGTAATTTTCAAAGGTAACATAAGAATTAAAGGATTTAGCCATAATTTCTTTGGTTGTTAAATCAATCATTTCATTTTCTTGATTATTAAAGAAAAGAAGTAAGATATCATTAATGATTGTATAATAGGAAAGGTCTTTAGCCTGATCATTTGTTAAAGTATAAATTTCTTTTAATTCTTTATTATAAAGGGTATTGTTTATAAAGAAATATTCTTCACTATTTAAATCAGCAAAATTTTCTTCTCCTTCTAATAAAACTTCACCAGTTAAAGAAAGTATTTTTACATAAGTATTATTTTTAATGGCAAGAAATGTGTTATTTAAAATATGATAGTCTGTATAATTTTCACTATATTGAAATAATTCTTGATTTTCAAAATTATAAAGTGTTATGCCCTTTTCGTTTTCAAGTAAATAAAAGTTAGGATAAACTTTAGCTTCTGGATTATCAAGCGTTATCATAGAAGTAATATTTACGGTTTGATTCATCTTTTCTGTTTTACTTAATTTTTTAAACAAATAAAAACCACCATTTAAAAGAATGATGCCAATTAAAATGATGGTTAATATTAAAATTAATTTTTTCTTTTTCACAATAATCCCTACTCTCTAGAACTATTGTAGCATGATTTTTAAGATAAAGCTTTATTATTTACATAAAGGGTATAGTCATTAAAATCGATATTACTATTATCCGTAAGTTCATTGTGAACTACCCATTGTCTTAAGCCAATGGGCTTCCTGCTTCATCGACCTCGTAACCTACTATCTCCACAGGCGTTAATTTGGGCAGTCCCTGCCCTATATATTTCTTTATGCTATTTGTCTTAATCCTTCTGTCAGTATATTTTTCGCAGCATTGATATCTCTGTCATGTTCTGCTCCGCATTTCGGACACATCCATGTCCTCACTGACAAATCTTTTGTATCTGGATTCTGATACCCGCAAACAGAACATAATTGACTGCTGGCATAAAATGTATCTATTTTGATGTATTTCCTGCCATTCCATTTTGCCTTATACTCTAACTGCCTTGTCAGCTCATACCATGATACATCACTTATGGCTTTTGCCAGATGATGATTTTTTACCATGTTTTTTATCTGTAAATTCTCTGAAACTATCACTTGGTTTTCGCTGATAATCTCATGTGAAACTTTATGCAGATAATCTTTTCTTATATTCCTTATTTTCTCATGGCATAATGCTATCTTTTTCTTTGTTTTATAATAGTTCTTACTTCTCTTTCCTTTATGTGACAACTGCCTTTGCAGCTTTACAAGCTGTTTCTCGTATTTTTTTATGATTTTTAGATTCTCATATACCTTCCCATCAGAAGTAATACATAAATCTTTAATTCCTAAATCGATTCCTATGTTATGATTTGTATGTGCCAGTTCCTTATGCTCCGTTTCTACAAGTATGGATACATAGTATTTTCCACTGGAAACCTGCGAAACGGTCGCTGACTTGATCTGCCCACTGTATTCCCTGTGTAACCTTGCTTTTACTGCTTTTAATTTGGGCAGTTTTATCTTCCCTGTCTCAAAATCTACCGCAATATTTCCATTTGTGAAGTTTGTTGTGTATGATTTATGGTTATCGTGTTTGCTCTTGAATTTCGGATATCCTGCATGTTCCTTAAAGAATTTTTGATATGCAGCGTCCATGCTATAGATTGCGTTGGTCAGAGCAAATTTATCTATTTCTTTTAACCATTCATAGTCTTTCTTTAATTCTCTGTTACAGTAATTATTACAATCCGTTTTACTAACTGACTTTTTCTCTTTCTCGTATATTTCTTTCCGATATGCCAATGTCTGATTGTAAACAAAACGGCAACAGCCAAATGTTTTTGCAATCTGAATTCTTTGTTCTCTATTAGGATATATCCTGTATTTATATGCTTTTAACACCCACTGTCGCCACCTTCCTACCCTTGATTTTCTATATATTTTCTCAACATCTCTTCTGATACATTTCCTGCACTGCAGACAAAATATCCGTCCGTCCAAAAAGTATGTTCTTTCCAGAAATGTTGTCGAAGATAATCCGGATATCTTTTCCAAATATGATATGCTGTATAACTCTTCATCAGATTTACTATTTTACTGATAGACATTGTTGGTTCTGTTTCTATCATGTAATGAATATAATCTTTATCTGTCTCCATATATCTGATAATGGCTTAATGCTTTTGACATATCTCATAAGAAAACTGCTTTATATCATCTGGTATTTGTTTTGACATCAGCAATTTCTTTCTATACTTGCATACGAAAATAATATGATACTGTAACAAACATTTGTTTCTTTTTTTTGATTTCCACGTTCCCATAACGCAAGTATAGCACAAACCTCCGCTTCCGGCTACCTTAACCCACCGTCTAAAGCCAGTGGGATTGCGGTAGCCCTATTTCAAAAGAGGTGACAAAGGTATCCCCAGTTAATTTAATTTTAGAAATTTTATCAAGTTTCAAAGTTATATCTTTTGCTGTGTTATCTTTGTTAATAACCCCTTATTTTTTCGTAAATACTCTCTTTACTTAAAACTTGATGCGGATTAGGAAAGAAATATTCTAAAATTAAAAATTCTTTTCGAACTAGGGTGACACTTTCATGTGTTTTAGTATGCGATAAAGTAAGTTTTTCCGTATCTAACTCTAAGTCGGCAATCGTCATTTTATTATTTACTATACCGAGTTGGATATTCACACGAGCAATAACCTCTTCAATGTGAGGATGCTTGGTAATGTAATCACCTTCTAAGGCTTATTTTAAAATATCAGCTAAACTTTTTTCATCTTCAATAATTGATATTTTCACATTTATCACCTTTTGTTTAAAATATTTTTCGTCTATTAATGAAACAATATCAATAGCTGGTGCTTCATGTGGATGGATTTTCCCAGTTATGTTAATATTTTTTTAATTTATCAATATGGCAAAGAAAAGCCAAGATTTCTTCTTCGACACATTCCAAAGTATTTAAACTTCCTATATTTTCATTGAGTTAAAAGGACCTAAAGAACTCATAGAAGAAGTACAACAAGAGTAATTACCCATTATACCAACACCAAACTTACATATGGCAGATCTTGTCTCTTTGACATTTTCTTTTAAATCCAAACAAAAATTTCCACTTTTCAATAGCAATGTTCATTAAGAATACCTCTATCTTTCTTCTATTTTTTCAATTAGTTTTGCACTTTCTTCTCTTAAGGACATGATATAAGAAAAAAGTAAGTCATAATAGGAGTTATCGTCTGTATAATGTGTTAAGATTCCTAAGGGGACATTAAAATCATCTATTTTTTTATTTTCCAAATAAAATAATTTAATAAGTTCATATAGTTTTTTTATGATTTCTTCCTTTTTATCATCAACATCTAATTTTTTAAAATTTCTAATTAAATTATTATATTGTTCTTCCATCTTTCTTATCCCTACTTTCTTCTAAGATATTTTTAGCATTTTGAAAATGACTATTATCATTAGCAAGTTCATCTAATCTTTTATATAAATCTTTTTGAAAAACTTTAAAATAATGACAAATAAATTTAGCTTCTTCATTTTCTTGTAAAGCAAGTTCTATTATTTCTTTTTTATTGTATGCTAAATAATTGCCCATTTTGCTTCCAGTTGTTTTTAATTTATATTCTATTCTTCTAAAATCTGTTATTTGTTGAAGCTGATTTTGCAGGTATTCGGTGATTTCTTTTAAAATATCATCCATACTTGCTTTCTTATCTAGCCAACCAAAATAATGGCAAATAAATTTAGCTTCTTCATTTTCTTGTAAAGCAAGTTCTATTATTTCTTTTTTATGAGAATCTAAGTACTTGCCAATCTTACCACCCTTCATTTGAATTCTGTCACTAATATTATGATAATTAGTTATTTTATTAGGGTGTGATTGCAAGTAGTCCACAATCTCTTTTAAGGCAACATCTATAGTTACGATTATTTTTTTATCAAACCAGCCAAAATAATTATAGATAAATTTAGCCTCTTCGTTTTCTTGCAAAGCAAGTTCACTAATTTTTTCTTTGTTGCGTTTTAGATAGTTACTTATTTTGCCTCCTGTTGTTTTTAATTTATCCTCGATTATATCAGGGCTTGATATTGGACTAGGTTGATTTTGTAAGTATTCCATAATTTCTTTTAAAATATCGTCCATGGTGATTTTTTTATCTAACCAACCAAAGTAATCGCAAATATACTTGGCATTTTCATTTTCGTTAGCCTGTTCGATAATTTTTTCTTTATTATTAACTAAATAAATGCTCATTTTACTTCCTGTTATTTTTAATCTATCATCTATTGTTCTAGGACTTGTTATTGGCTTCGTTTGATTTCGTAAATATTCCGTGATTTCTTTTAATATATCATCCATACTTGCTTTCTTATCTAACCAGCCAAAGTAATCACAAACATACGCGGCATTTTCATTTTCTTTGGCCTGTTCGATAATTTTTTCTTTATTGTGATCTAAATAATAACCTATTTTACCACCCGTTGTTTTAAGTCTATCATCTATTGTTCTAGGACTTGTTATTGGCTTCGTTTGATTTTGTAAGTATTCCGTGATTTCTTCTAAAATATCTTTTACATCAGCTTTCTTTTCTAGCCAGCCAAAATAGTGACAAATATACTTAGCATTCTCATTTTCTTTGGCCATTTCGACTATTTTTGCTTTATTATTACTTAAATAAATACCTATTCTACCACCTGTTATTTTAAGCCTTTCTTCAATTATCCTAGAATTTGTTATTGGCTTCGTTTGATTTTGTAAGTATTCCGTGATTTCTTTTAAAATATCATCCATACTTATCTGTTCGTTTAACCAACCAAAGTAATCGCAAATATACTTGGCATTTTCATTTTCGTTTTCCTGTTCGATAATTTTTTTTCTATTATTGTTTAAGTAAACGCTTATTTTACCTCCTGTTGAATTAAGTCTTTCATCAATGGCACTGTAATTGGTTATTTTATTAGGCTGGTTTTGCAAGTACACGGCTATTTCTTTTAAAATAATAGCCTTATTTGCATTTATTAAATCATCGGTTTCTCTATATAGGTTATAAAGACTTCTTAATACGCCTGTTATAGATAATTTAGAAAATAAATCTTCTGAGGAATCCATTTTTTTCTGGACATAATTATTATCTTCTTTAGGAAATTCATAATTCCACAAATCAAATTCACTACCTACTTGAATAATTTGCTCAATAATTTGTTTTCTTTTTACAGTTTGTATTTCTAATTTTGTATCGTCTATAAATTCAGAATATTGCCGTTTTATTTTTCGCAAAAAAATAGCCATACTACTTTCGTTTTGATTTAAGGCACAAATATCAGGTATTTTATTAAAATGACGAACCCAAGTGGCCACAGATTTTAATCTTCTTAAATCATCTTTTTCTGTTTTTAAGTCTCTTAAAAAATTAAACTTTAAAGTATTATTAACTAAATCTATAACAAGAGGAATTCTTTCTTTATTATCTTCACAAATAGCACTGATACACCTTCCAAGTTGTTGTAAAAATAATATTTTAGAGTCCTCATTTAAAGGTCGAAACCAAATAATACCATCTATTTGCTCTATATGGACACCTTCGTTTAACATATCTATAACAAACATAAATTTTTTCTTGGATGATTTTGAGGAATTAAAGTTTGCTAAATTTTTGGCATTTTGTTTTTGGGAGTTATCCGATAACATACAATACGTTTCGATTTCATCTTTTAATTCATTTTTTAAAATAGATGCTATTTTAGTATCAATAAGAGGTGTCCAATTCATATAGTTAATAATTGCCAAAGCCATATCATTGGCTAATGTTTGAAGGGCATTAGGCATATTATTTATGTGTAATTTGACAAGCAATAAGATATTTTCTTTTTCCTCATTTAAATAGTTCAATTCTTCTTTAGATAGTACTTCTTTTTGCTTAATCTTATGATATATATTTTGTAATGGTTTGTGATGCTTTTTTAAATATTGTCCCGAAAATAATAATTGATTCATTAAATTTTGATAAGCTTTTATCATACTTTGAGCTTGCGTTTCGGTTAGTTCTTTACCGGATTCGGTATTTGTATAAGCCCCATTTTTCTTTCTAGCCACTGGAATAAAAACAATATATTTACCATCCGAAGTCAAATTTTCATTTAGAATTTTATCAATGCCATCGGCTTCATTAATTTCTTTTCTTATTCTTTCATAGTCACTTTTTTTGGATTTTTTTTTGCTCTCATCTATAATATCATCTATTTTTAATTCGAGTTCATCCAAACTACCATCTTTTATAAGAGAATATTCACAATTTATAACTTTTGGATTGTGAATAATTCCTCTTTCTATCGCATCTAATAAATCCATATTGTAAGATAAGTGTTTTTCTGCTAAAATTTCTTCTTCGGTGTAACCATATTTTTTAGCAAAAATCTCTGTCATATCTCTTTTATCCGTATCTCTTTCTGGGGTTGCCGTCATACCGAGTACTTTAGCTGTCTGATTTTCTAATAATTTATCTATACTTTTTTGCCATTCACTAGCTCCTGCCCGATGAAGCTCATCTAAAACAATAAAATCATATTTATTGTTGATGATATCAGAGTTACCTTTTCCCTGGTTCAAATACTGATAAGTACATAATGTCAAATTAGGGAAAACACTTTTAACAATTTCTTTATCACGATAATAAAAAGGATAATTAGAACGGTAATTTAGAGCAATAATACGTTCTAATTGGTTTAAAATATATTCATTTGGTGCTAAATAAAGCATGCGTGCATGTTTATTTTTATCTAATTTATTGATTTCGGTTTCCATATAGTGCATTTCAGCTAAAGAAACATAACTTTTACCTGTGCCGGTTGGTAAAATGACTGATGTAAAATCATGATATTTGTAAGCTTCATTAATATTTTGGATAGCTTCTCTTTGATAGGGTTTTAAAATAATTTGCGTATTTTTGATTTTATTGCATCCAAAAAATTCTTCTAATTCATCTAGGGATACGCAATTGTTTGCATCCACTTTATCCATTTTCCTAATAATCCACATTAAAAATATGTTAACTATCGCCTTATCATCAAATTTTTTTTCTTTCAATTTATGATAAATTTTTCCTAAACTATTTTTAGGAAAACTATTCGTTAATAGTAATTTTTTTTGACTTTCGCTTAAATTTTCCTGAACATTATAATAGGACCAGTCAATTAAACCAAAAAGATTATTTAAAAACCAAGCATCAAATGATGGCTCCTCTTTGTAATTACTCACAATCAAACTTTGTAACTCTGCAAAAGGATTTTGCAACACGTCTTCTAATTTAGAAATATCCATTTTATTTACATAATCAAGTAAATAACGTTCACTTTCTACTATTTGTAAATTTACAGATTCACTTAGCCTTATATTGCCTTTACTAGAAATGCGGTTCGTAAGTCCACTTTCAATACCGTAAGTCTTTTCTCTCATCTTTTCGATAACAGCATCATATTTTCTATCATTGATGATTTCTTTCAATAAAGAAAGACTTTTTTCTTTTCGAAGTTTTGATTTAACGAGGGTATACGTTTTCGTGTAGGTAGTAATAGCTTTTTGATAAGACATTCGACCTTTAGTAAGTTCATAAACTTTTTCTAAATCTAAACTCTTTTTAAAAGCATTCGTATCGTATTGTTCTAAGTCAAAATGAGTAGTCATTTTAACACCTTCATTTATTTTCTTGATAACTTCTTCTTTGAGTTCTTGTATAAGAGGTGTTTCCTCTAACTGTTGAAGTAAAGATAAAACATCCATAATTTCGGGACTTACTTCCTTAATACCGCCTTCAACATCATTGTAATGGATAAATTCTATAGAAGAAAACGCATTACCAATGGTATGAATTAAAAAACGATTGCCAATTTTTTTCAACACTTGCTGGTGTCGATTCATAATATCCATTTTTAAATAAATTTTATTTTTCAAAAAATTTTGTTCTTGATTAAGAGCACCATAATTTAATGAATTTGTTATTTTGTCTAGACCTCCTACAAAAATGCTATCTGATTCGTTAACATAATCTTCGGTTATCATTTTTCTTACCTTATCCAATTGTTCTTCATTACTAGCATTATTAATAAAATCAAAATAATATTTGACAAGAGCATCTTCTTTCTGGTTTTGCTTTAAACTGTGATAATAATCTTCTAATTTTTGATTTATTTGTTCAAGCATGTATGGCCCAGCAAAAATAAGTTTTTTGTCGGCTTCATCTTTAGGTACTTTTAACATAACATATTTATCGTGAAATACGTTGCGTCCATAGTCTAAAGCAACATTGGCATTTGTCGAAAAAGAAATACAATTAGTATGTTTATTGTAATTCATTTTAACATGTTCTACCATCTGTTCTAAAGATAGGGCATCACTCTTTTTAAAAATAGTTTCACCATAAACTTCTCTATCTGTGACAAGCTTTTTTAGATTTCCTTTTTCATCTACAATTGTCTTATTTTGGATTAACTTAATATCTCCATCTTCAAGAGCTCTAAAAAAATAATAATTTTCTTCGTCACTAAAGACATTGAAATGATTAATATCAAAAACATTTTTTATCATCGTTCCACCCACTTATCATCTATATTTATTATACAGTTTGCGTGAAAAAAAGCCAAGTTTTTATCTTGACTTTATTTTTTTCTAGCTATGATATTAAAATAATGCCACTTTTTATTGTCCCTTTCCCTTACATACTCCTTTTCATCTAAAAGAAGTATCTCATATTTTGAAAGTTTTTCTAATACCTCTTTTTTAGTGAAAGTGTTTACCGAATCTAACTTTGCCCAAGCATCTCTATTACCAAATAATTGGCCAACAAAATAGCCATTATTATTTAAAGAAGAATAAATTTTATCCCATAACTCGTCAAAATATATTGGCTCACAAAAAGGGATGCTAAACATGGCTATTACACAATCTGTCTGAGGTAATATTAAATTTTTAAAATCACTTTCTATAAAAGAAACACTATTTTTTTCCTCTTCTGTTAATCTATCTAATATAAAAGATTTGTTTAATTGTCTATCAACCGCTGTGACTTTATAACCCTTTCGTAAGAGATAAACCGATTCATTACCGGCACCACAGCCTAAATCAACAATCGTCTTTATATCATTATATTTCGTTAAAAATTCTATTAATAAATTATCCACTTTATCATTTAAAGTTCTATTTTGATAATTACGCCAATCTTTATTTTGCATACTTCACCTCATTCTAGTATTACTACATCTAGATTATACTATAAAACTTAGTACTTTTATTTACATAAATTGAATTCTCATTTAATTGAAATTTTTTAAGACATCTAATATCGTCTTGTCTACGAAACTTTCGACAGAAACCACCATAAATTTTACAGGTCTAGAGTTACTGCTCCCCGAATAAATAATATATGAAGTTAATTATTATCTTCTCTTATAATGATATTCATCATCTTGTATATGAACAAAGCCAGAATTCATAACGGCCGTTTTAGATTTAATATTATCATCATCAACTCTAGCAACAATCTCATTAAAGTTTTGATATTTATTAAGTAAATACTCGCTAAACTCTTTTTCAAATAATGTTCCAAAATGTTTTCCTCTATACTCAGGTAATAAGCCCAAACCTATTTCTATTTCTTCCGGAAGCATAACACCATTACATTCTTTTTTAGGATGATAATTTAAAAATGCTAAACCTATTTTATTATTGTCATTATCTATAATAAAAACATTTGTGATATTATCTTTCTTATTTAATTCTAAATTTCTAGTAACAAATCTAGATACATTACTTGATACTAATTCACTCCCAGAGGATGAAATAAAATTATTTAATAATTTTATATGTTCAATATTCTCTAAATCAAAATTTATTATTTTAAAATCTTTCATAATTATTTTCTTTCTAAAACACAAAGGCATTCTACATGCTTACTGTAAGCAAACATGTCGTAAAGCTTTATGGATGCAATTTCATAGTATTTGGTAAACTCTTTTAAGTCTCTTACTAAGGTTAAGGGATGACAAGAAATATATAAAATTTTAGGAATATTAGCATCCACAAGTGTCTTTATAACAACAGGTTTTAAGCCACTTCTTGGTGGATCTACTAAGGCAAGCGTAATATCATGATGTACTTTAGGTAAAATTTCTTCTACTTTGCCAACGTTAAAAGAAGCATTTTCAATATGATTTAATCGTGCATTTTCTAAAGCCATTAAAATAGCTTCTTTGTTTTCTTCAATACCAATAACACTCTTTGCCCTTAAGGCTAAAGGAAGGGAAAAAAAACCTACTCCACAGTAAAGATCATATACTTCATCTTTAGGCCTCACATAATCCATGACATCTTCTTTTATCTTTTCAGAAATATAGGCATTGACTTGAAAAAAGGAATGAAAAGAATAACGATATTGAATATTTCCTCTTTCCTCTTCTAAAGTATTGGTTCCATAAACGAGTTTATTGTTAAGTAAAATACCTTTAATCGAATGTTTTTGAGTCAATTCTTCTAAAATAGAAATTTCATCTTGTGTTTTAATATTTAAAAGAATATCCCCTTTACTATTTGTTTGAATGACAAGCTCGCCATTTTGAAAATGAAACAGGGCAAAATCCCTTAAAAGACTTTGTAGCGCATCGTCTAATAAGTCACAATTTTGGATAGGAAGAAAACAATGACTTTGTTCTTCATAGTAGCCGAATTTTCCTTTTTGAACCTTTAAACTTACTTTATTACGATAGCCTAAAACAGGTCTTGAAGGAACCATTTCTAGCAAGGGAAAAGAAATATTATTTTGCCTAAATAAATCACTAATCATCTCTTTTTTATATTTTAAAGAGGTATCATAAGAAACACAGTAGAAAGTACATCCACCACACATATGACTATAAGGACAAAAAGATGGAATTCTGTCTTTACTTTTTTTAATCACTTTATTAATTTTTGCTAAATTATAATGCTTTTCACTTTTTTCTAAACTTACCTCCACGTCTTCATCCTTTAATGCTTTAGAAACAAATGTCACTTTCCCATCCACATGACAAAGTCCTCTTCCTTCATAATCAAATTTTTCAATATGTACTTGCATAAGACCATCGCTTTCTTTTTAAAAGAGTATCATAAGCTTATGAATTTTGCAAGAAACGCATAATTTTTTTTCTTTGCTTCATATTAAAAATGGTGATATCTATGCAAAACAAAATCTTAAAACAAATAGAAAAACAATTTGAAAAAAATACGGACTTTGTTGTTAAAAATATTAAAATTAATTTTTATACCACGATTTATGTTTTATATTTGGAAAGTGTCACAGGTAGTGATAAAGTAAATGATTATATTTTAAAGAATATGACTCTTTTAAATGCTTTAAAAAAGAAATCTTTCAAAGATATCCAAAGCTTAATTCCAGCCCCTCATACAGTGATTTTAAAAAAGGCCGATGAAATCGAGTTTTATATTACCAATGGTTTTACAATTGTTATTAAAAATAATGAGATTCTAGCTTTAGAAACCAAAGCGGATATTACAAGAGGCATACCAGAGGCTACAACCGAACAGGCTGTCTTTGGACCCAAAGATGCCTTTACGGAAAATATTCAAATTAATCTGGGTCTTGTTAAAAGAAGAATTAAATCAAGTACTTTAAAGGCTTTAAATGTTGTGATAGGAAGAAAGACAAAGACAACTTTAAATATTTTATATTTCGATGATATTGCCAAAAAAGATAGTTTAGATAAAGTGTATCAAAGTCTCAAAAAAATAGACATTGATGGCATTATTGATTCAGGTGTTATCGCAGAATATTTAGAAGAGGAAAATAAAACCCACTTTCCAACCGTCATTAAAACGGAACGACCAGATTATGTTTCCAGTTCCTTAATGGCTGGAAAAATTGTTATTTTAGTAGATACCTCTCCTTTTGCTCTTATTCTTCCGGCTTTTTTTAGTGATTTTATTAATCCCGTTAGTGATGACTATCGAAAAACAAATAATATTAACTTTTTAAAAATCTTACGCTTTCTATGTTTTTTTATTACGATGATGGCCCCAGGCATATATATTGCTCTTATTAATTATAATCCCGAGACGATTCCATCTTCTTTACTTATTAATTTTGCCGCCCAAAGAAGTAATGTTCCTTTTCCAACTTTGGTCGAGGCGATTTTGATGCTTTTTATTTATGAAATTTTAAGAGAAAGTGATATTCGTTTTCCCAACACCTATGGTAGTGCCATTTCCATACTTGGTGCTTTAATACTCGGAGAAGCAGCCGTTTCTGCTGGTTTTGTGAGTCCCATTATGATTATTGTAATCGCTTTTACCTTTATTACAAGTCTTATTTTTACCGAGACCGAACTTGTAGATGCCGCCCGTTATTTTCGCATTTTATTTTTATTTTCAGCAGCCTTATATGGTCTATATGGTATCGTTTTAGTTTTCATTTACTTTCTCATTCATGTTATTGAAATTAAAAGTCTTGATGAACCGTATTTTTATCCTTTAGCCCCTTTTGACTTCAAATATTTAACACAAGGTCTTCTTAAAAATACTTTTTCTAAAAATACCGAACGTAGTCCTTTACTAACAGACCAAAACTACACTAAACAAAGGAGGATAACCAAATGAAAAAACTATTACTTATTTTACTCATTCCTTTTTTCATAAGTGGTTGTTATGATTATCAAGAGTTAAATGACCTTGCGATTATCTCTGGAATTGCCATTGATTATGGTGAAGATTACGAAGTGACTTTCGAAATTTTAAATAGTGAAAAAGATAGTGATGAGAAAGTTTACTATGTTAAGGCAAACGGCAAGACCATATCCGAAGCTTTCACAAATGCCTGTTTTAAGATACATAAAGAAGCGTATTTCGCCCATATCAAAGCCGTTTTATTTAGTGAGGAAATAGCGAGAAATTACATGCAAGACGTCACAGACTACATTTTAAGGGAGCCTAACATTCGTAATATATTTTATCCTTTAATCGTTTTAGAAGGAAAAGCAAGGGACATCTTAGAAAATGAAAAGAAAGATGACTCAACTTCGGAAGCCATTGAAAAAACACTTTCTAACACTAAAAGCATGCCAAGTATAGCCATACCAATGGACTTCGAAACATTAATGAACCGGTTTGTGGCGGATAAAAAAGATGCTTATTTAAATACGATTAAAAAAGAAAGAGAAGGTTTTGCTTTAAGCGGCTTAGGCCTATTTCAAAAATATAAACTCATTGACATTTTAAACGAAGAAGAAACTTTTTTATTTAATCTTTTAAAAAATACAAGTGATAACACTTATATGAAAATGGCTTGTCCAAATAAAAGTGATAAAACGATTACTATTGATTTCTATCATAACCGTGATACGAAAATGAGTGTTTTAGATGATACTTTACATATTGAAAGTCACTTAAAAGGAAGTATCGTGGAAGACGATTGTGAACTTGACTTTAGAGTAGCCCAAAACTATGAAATTTTAAGTAAAGAAGCTGAAAAAGAAATGAAAGATAAAATAAACCGTCTTCTTACTAAGATTCAAAAAAGTGAAAGTGATGTTTTAGATATTCAAAATAGTTATTACATAAAAGAAAGGAAAGAATTAAGCCATTGGTATACGTTAAAAAAGGATGTTAAAACAAATATTGATATCAATAAAAATGGTTTGATTTTCAAGGTGAATCCCAATGAATGAACGCAAAGTATTTATTTTATCTTATTTTTTAGGAAGAGTTTTTTTTCTCGGTTTTGGTTTTTCCTATCTTTTAAAAATATGTGGCAAAGATGCTTATTTATGTGCTTTACTAGGTTCAATTCTAGGTGCCTTACTTATTTTTTCTTATGGCAAATTAAAAGATAGTTTGCAAGGTGACTTTTTAAAAAAACAATCTCGTTTTTTAAAATTACTTTTGACCCTTATCTTCTTTCTTTTTAATATCCTAATTTATACCCAAATTGCCTTTATTTTTCAAACCTTTGCAGACTCTTTTTTCCTTCTTAAATCCCCCATTTACTATATCTCCTTACCTATTCCTTTCCTCGTTTACCGAGCATGCAAAAATGGCCTTACAACGATTAGTAAAGTTGGGGAGATTCTAATGCCTTTATCCCTACTGCTTTTCTTTTTAGCAGGCCTTGGTTTATTAAAAAATTTTAAAGTCGAAGCCTTTTTACCCGTTATGACGACAAACATAGATTCTTTTTTAAAAGGCATTTTAGCTTATACCTTTTACAGTACCACCCCTTTTTTCCTTCTATTAAATGCTGAAACACAAAAAAACAAATATGTTTTTAAATATTTGTTTTCTTCCTTAACGGTCATTTTAATTGCTTTATTTATTATCGGTATCTTAGGACCTAATCTTATTAAAATCTACCGTTATCCTGAATATATGGCTTTAAAAAAAATAAAACTCTTTAACTTCATCGAAAAAGTCGAAAATGTCATTTCAATTGCCTGGTTGTTTGACCTTTTTATGACGCTTTCCATTGCTGGGAATAACTTAAAAGAATGCTTGCCGAAAAAATATTTAAAAATAACCTTTCCTATTCTTCTTTTTATCCTTTACCTTATTACCTTACTTTGCGGTATTTACTACCCCAAAGAACTTCTTTTATATGAAACACTTTCTATCCTCTTTGGTATATTTGAACTAATCTTTTTCCTACTTGGCTTTATCTATGCTAAAACCATTAAACACTAACTTATAAAAGGCATCCGAATACATATTTTAATGGATAATTTTTCTCTTTGAACAAATAAAACATAAGAATATACGAGTACTAATAATTTTAAAATAAGTAGATTAACAAGCAAAAAATTTATTATTTTTTAGGACTTTGCCGTATAAATGCCAGAGCCGCCGCCTAAATTTTTAACATAACCCGTTGTTAAGTTATTAGTAAACGTCGAAGATTTATAATTGTAAATAGTGGGATACGAAGAAGCATTATTTTGAATAATTGCAGTGCCACTTAAATTTAATGTTCCAGAATTTATAATTGAATTGGATGTACCACTTTCAATGGTTCCTCCACTTATATTTAAAATCGCACCTGAGTCTACACCTATTGGTTTATTAAATTTATAGGTACCGTTGGTAATATTAATAGTTCCACTATAATTTCTAATAGAATTATAATTTTCCGTAGCATTTTGAGTAAACGTTCCACCATTAATCGTTGTTGTATTATAATTTAACAGCACTGTCGAAGACGATTCAAAATTACCTCCTGTAATAGTTACCGTTCCAGAATTATTTCTTATTAGAATGCCACCCTCTTTATCTGTCATTTTGAATGTACCTCCAGAAATGTTAATAGTAGTATTTTTCTTTGATGTGGCAATTGTATAGGCATCTGTACCTGTAATGGTTCCATCAGTAATCGTTAAAGAAGAAGCAGAATCATAATCTCTCATATAAATCGTATTTTTTCCTGAAAGGGTTCCTCCATCAATGGTAACGGTACCTCCATCGGCATAAATAACAGGAGAAGATGATGCTTTTAAAGTGCCTCCTTTTATATGTACTCTTGTACCTGTCCATAAATAAATAGTGGGATAACCATCTACGGTACTTTCTTCATTACTTACAATACCACTATTAACGGTATAGGTACCAAGACCTATTAAGCAGTTACTCGAATTAGAATAAACCTCACCACCATTTACATTTACAGAAACATTACCACTATTATCTTTAACAGTAGCGCCAGAACCAGACGTTCCTTTTAAAATGGCTCCAGAATTAATATTAAGCGTCATTGAACCGTTTAATAAAATCAAAGGATTTGAGGAAGAAAGACTTGCACCGTCAATAACAATATTGCTTAAATTCATACTTGTATTTGTTAATTCTAACAGTGAATTGGTATCCCTTCTTTTAATGGTATATGTCCCACCACTACTAAGTAAGTTTACCGTTTTACTCGCGATACTAAGTTTTTGGCTGGATTGTGTTATATCGGATAAAACGTTGATATTACCACCATTTTTAACTTGTTGATAAGCGCGTGAAATCGTTTCATAAGGACTGTTTTTAGAACCGTTACCACTTGTATCATTACCACTAGAAGAAACATATGTATTTTGATAAGCCACAACAACAGTTTGAGACATGACATTACTGAAACGTCCAGCCTTGTCTTTTACTTTTACGGATAAATTATAGGAACCGTCCTCTAATGATGCAAACGTATAAGAAGAATTAGTAAGGGAAAGATAAGTTTTACCACCATCTTTACTGTAGTAATAACTATCTATTTTACTTCCTAAGTCGTCCGCAGTAACCGTTAAAGAAATATTATTTTCTGTTAACTTGGCATTTAAGGTACCTGTTGGATTTTCTGTATCCACTTTATAAAAGTCCGTACATTCTAAATTATTATTGCCGGCATTATCCAAAGTATTAACACACATTTTTTGAGGATTTTCATTGGTCTTAAAAATGACGTTATACTCACCATTCGAAATAGTCGCATTTACATCCGGCTCACAACTTTCAAGGGTTGTAAAACAATAGTAGCTATTTGATAATCCACTTGCATCATCACTGACTGAAACATTGAAACTTAATGACTGATACCAATTATTTTCTCCTAACGTACTAGAAGATAAACTAAGATTTTGATTAGGTTTATCTTTATCTATTTTTACTGTTGTCGTCACTTCGTTAGAAATGTTACCTACTTTATCCACAGCTCTAAAGGATACTGTTTCATTCATATTTTCGGCAAATGTTATAACGCCTTTATTATCAACGATATCTATGCCTTCACTCACCCAAGAATTATCTAAAAGTCTTTCATAATGATCTATACCAGATGATTCATCAATTCCTGTAAGAGAAACGAAAGTCTTTTCATTTGTCCATATATTATCATACGGATTGGTCACATTGGATATGACAGGAGAAGTGGTATCAATTTTAATAACTGTACTTTCTATATTACTGACATTATTGTTATTATCAATGACTCTTAAATATAAAGTTTTATTACTATCTTCATCAAAAGTCATTGTATTTTGTGAGGAAGCTAAATCACTCCATGTTTCTTTGTCAAAACTCATTTGGTATTTTTGAATACCCGTTTCATTATCCACAGCTTTCCATGATAAAGTTACGGATTTTGCCCAATTACCAGAACTTGAATTTACAATTTTTTCAAGTATTGGCGTAATATCGTCAATTTTGTTGATTTCAATTTCTATATGAGAAATATGATTAAAAGCATCTTTGGCATAAATATAATAGGTTCCATTTTCATTAACTTCGTAAGTTATATCCGTACTAAGAGTATTTTCAAGCAAAATAAAATCAGATGGCTCTTTTTCCTCCCTTGTCACTTGATAACCCGATATGCCTATTAAATCATCGGTCAAATGAATTTTTATGGTATCGCTATTACCCCAATCTTTTAAAGTACTTTCAGCCAATATGGTTGGTGGTGTTTTATCTACTTGGTTTAAAGAATAAGCTTCATAAGTTATGTTACCAGCTTTATCTTTGCTCCAAATATAATATGTGGCCGTCGGCGAAATCGTTTGTGTTACCATTTGATTATATTTCAACCAACTGTCTGGCATCTTGCTATCAGTAGTAATCTGATAACTATCAACCCCACTTTTTTCATCTGTCATATTTATTTTTAAGGTATAAATACCGTTTTCATTTTGGACTTCTAAAGTACTTACAGGAGCACTTTTATCTAACCAAGTAGGAGAAAAACTATAATCTTTAATGTTACCTACTTCGTCCTTGATATATAAAGTATACATTTTTTCCTCGGTAAAATCGCAGCTGAAAGTTAATCTTTTGCTTGGTGTTACGCTCGTCCAATTTTTATTATTAAAACTATATTCAATAATATTTTTGTCTGTCCCTGTCACTTCAAAAGTAACCGTTTCTTTGGTATTGGAATAACTTTTTTCCTGCGTGACGCTCGCGATAGTGATATCATTGGCTAAGTTTTCTTCTTCAATATAGGAAGTATTTACCGTTATCTTACTTTCAAAAGTGGCACTCATGACTTCGTCTACGACAGGTGTTTCACTATCCATCCAAAGTTTAAGTTCGTAGGTTGTCTCTTCATCTGGTCTTAAAGAACCACTGGTAAGTTTAAAAGAGTTGGTAGCATCTTCAATCGTTGGTTTTACTTCTTCATACGTATTTAAGACTTTAGGTGTGCCATCATTTAAAGACACTTTAATATACTTATTAGGTAATTGTTTAGTATCACTACTAGCTAGAATATCTTCTAAGTTCACTTCGTAAGTAGCTATCGTGTTACAGGTATTTTTAATAGTAAAAGAATAACCTTTTTCTTTTAAACCTTCTTCATCTTTTGTAGGAGCAATGTCTGTTAAAAAAATGCCTTCTGTATTGTCTGTAAAACTGAGAGAAAAACAGCTGGTAGAAGCCACATTAGAATTTTGCTGTTTATAATTTAAGTTCCAATAGGCATAGGATAAACCTACAACGAGTGAAAGAGTCATCACTAAAAATAATATAACCAAATAAATTTTATAATGCCTAGAATATAAATTTTTTTTCATTTAAACAACCTCTCTATCATCAATATAATTTTATCACAAAGAAAAATATTATTAAATTATTTTTCTTTAAAAAAGTGGGTTAAAAATATAATCTTAACCCTACTTTATTAAAATCCAAGGTTTTATTTATCCGAGTTGATAAGGTTTCTCCTTGGAACCTTCTCCATTGATAATCTTTGCTGAGGTAATTAGGTAAACGGTCGGATGGATGGCACCAGCATAATAAGCTCGGTCGTAAAAGACATTGGCATTATTATGAATATAAAAAACGTTACGTGCGACATTAGTATAAACACCTGGTGATAACGTCCATTGCCAATAACCGGATTTATAAAGCCAATCATTGGTATAACAATCCCTGACGTTTTTCCAACTATTTAACTCTTTATTTAAACAACTGGAACGATTCACACTACTTCCACCGCTTGTTGCATAGCCGTAGTCCGAAGGATAAATAAGGCCTACTTTCCCCACCCAAGAAGTCGTTCTTGTCACCGTATCATTACAGTGTTGTCCCGATGAACATAGTTTTCCTGTACTATTACTTCTTTCATAGCCATAAAAATGCCTAGCTAGACCATTTGACGCTGAAGTATAATCATTTGAGCCATTACTTCCCGTATGCCATTTAGCGTTACCAATTAAAGATTTTAAAATGGCTTTTAAGCCGGTACTAGTAAAATTACAAGATGAGGTAGTATTATTCGAATTGACATAACAATTGCCTGATTTATTATTGTAATATAAAGATCCTCCAACAGAAGTACCTTCATATCCCGGATTTAGTAATTTCATTATATCTGCTTGACTCCATTCGTTCACGCCATAACCACTATTCACGGAAGAAGCAGAGGTATCCCAAGAATAACTACCGATGGATTCATCACGCATAAGTTTTAAACGGCTTTCTTTGGTACCCAAACCATTATCTATATTGTTCATGATGCCGACAATACGCCAATACTCGTTGTCGACTTTAATATAATTGCAAGGATTTTTGCCAACATATCTTAAGTTATTATCACTTGTATTATCATAGGCAAAAGTATATGTACAAGTACTACTTGTTTTGCTTGAAGATGTATAAACGGTTGATGAAGATGTGCTAGCTCCTGTGACTAAAGTTTTAATAATGGAAGTGGCAAGACCAGAAACAAAGACATCCGATGTGGTTACGGAAGAGACATTACCCGTTTTATCCACGACTTTTAAAGCCATTTTATATGTATTACCTAAAGTAAAACCCGTAAAAGTATATGAACTGGATGTACTAGAAACAAAAGTGCTTCCTCCATCTTTACTATAATAGTAAGTAACTATTCCACTTCCTTGATCCGTCGATGAAGAAGCATTTATAACAATATTTGTTCCAGAAACACTAGCCTTTAAAGTAGCTACTGGGCTTGTTTTATCGACATAATAAGTATTGGAACACGTCGTATCAGAAGTATTACCCGCGACATCCGTGGTATTTACGCATACCTTTTGAGCGCTGGCATCGGTTCCTAAATCCACTGTATATGTATTATTATTTAAAGAAGCTATAGTACTGGGTACACAACTACTTCCTGTTGTCACACAATATTTGCTAGTTGTGACACTGCTTTGATTATCTTGGGTATTTACTTTAAAACTTAAAGCTTTATACCAACCATTATTACCACTTGTACTCGAGGACACACTAAGACTTTGCGTTGGTTTTGTTTTATCTATTTTAATGGTGGTTGTACTTTCTGCGGAAATATTGCCTACTTTATCGATAACGCGAAAACGTATGGTTTCATTTCTCTCAGCGGTATAAGTAATTGTCCCAGCATTTTCATTCGTCGTTAAATCTCTTGTTGTCCAAGACCCATTTTCATACCATTCAAAATGGTCTATTCCAGAACCAGCATCACTACTTGTTAAAGTAATGGGTAAGTCATCACTTATCCAAGTATTTTCTTTAAAATTGGTAATACTGGGAGCATCAGGATTTGTTTTATCTATTTTAATAACGGTACTTTTTTCTTCCGATATATTTCCAGCTTTATCAATAGTCCGACAATAAACGGTTTCATTCATTTCTTTTTGAAAGGTAAAGGTATTGCTTTCTAAATCATGCCAGTTATTATCTGAACCACTATACCTAATTTGATATTTTTCTACACCCATCTCGTTATCCAAGGCAGTAATGGTGATAGTCACATCCTCTTTAGTCCAGTTATTATCACTAGAATTTGTAATACCTGTTATAAAAGGAGCCACATCATCCATTTTATCAATGATGATTTTTTCATGAGAAACGTGATTATAAGCATCCTTGGCATACACATAATAAGTCCCATTTTGAGTGACATCATAAGGAATCGTGGTATCTAAAGTATTTTCAATCGTTATAAAACTAGTGGGTTCTTCATCACTCATTGTTACTTGATAGCCAGATAAGCCAATAACATCATCGGTTAAATGAATATTGATGGTATCTTTAACTCCCCAGTCTGTTAAAGTATTTTTAAGAACGATTGTCGGAGCTTCCTTATCAATTAGATGCACAGAATACGCCTCATAACTTATATTCCCAGCTTTATCTTGACTCCAAATATAGTATGTCCCATTTTTATCGATTTCTTTTTCAATTTCACCTTTATAATCTAACCATTCTGTAGGTGTTTCTTTACTTTCGGTTATTTGATAAGAAGACATGCCACTTTTAGTATCCGTCATGGTTATTTTTAATAAATATGTTTCATGGTTATTTTCTTCCTTAATTTCTCTTTCCGGAGCTACTTGGTCTAACTTATCCGTTTCTATCCTATATTCTTTAATATTACCTACTTCATCTTTCACATAAAAAGGATAACTTCCTTCTTTAAAAAAATCTTTTTCTAAACTTAAAGTTTTCGAAGGCGTAATACTCGTCCACACACTCTTGTCGTAACTATATTCAATGATATCTTTTTCTTTACTCGTTGCTTCTATTTTAAAAGTTTCCTTTACATTAGAATACATTTCGTTTTGACTGGTAGCAAAAATAGTGATTTCATTTAATAAATCTTTTTCTTCCACGAAAGATGCATTTACCGTTATTTTACTTTCAAATGTGGCATACATAACTTCATCTAAAGCTGGGGTATCTTCGTCCATCCAAAGTTTAAGCTCATAAGTAGCTTCTTCCCCAGATTTTAAAGAACCACTGGTAAGCTTAAAAGAATTCGTTGCTTCTTCAATGGTGGGTTTTACTTCTTCATAGGTATTTAAAATCTTCGGCGTACTATTATTTAAAGAAACTTTAATATATTTATTAGGAAATTGTTTCACCTCACTACTAGCTAAAATATCCTCTAAATTCACTTCATAGGTTGAGATGGCATCACACGTATTTTTAATGGTAAATGAATACCCTTTCTCTTTTAAGCCCTCTTCGTCATTCGTTGGTAGCATATCCGTTAAAAAAATAGCTTCTGTGTTATCGTTAAAACTTAAGGCAAAACAAGTTGTGGACGCGACGTTGGTGTTTTTTTGATGGGACGAGAATCGCCAGTACGCATAAGAGACACCAATAAATAAAGAAACAATTAAAAAAAGGCTTAAAATTAAAAGACTTATTTTATAAACCCTTTCGGAAAAAAAATGATATTGATAATTCATTTATGAACTCCTATCCTCTTAAAATTATATAATAAGCACCTTTCATTTACAAGAAAAAAACTGAGTAATTGTTACCCAGTTTAAGCTGTTAAAACAATCGAAGTAATATCAAGATTCATTAGCCCACTTCGGTATTGATGAGACATTACCCAGAAGATAAATTTGTAATTTCCCGTTAAAGAAGAAATATCGGCCGTGCACGTATAAGTTCCAGTCGTATAAAAATTAGACCAACCGGATGCTTTACTTAAATTTTTAGCCGGACTTGTACCAGTATCGGCTTCTAAATTTGTCCTATAATCTGACGGATTTAAAGTGAAAATAGCCACAATAAACGGATGCGCTGAGGAGGCATCGGAAATACTATTTACTTTAAAGTTCACTGTTATTTTTTTGTAACGCGTAATATCTATTTCACTATTAAAACCAATCAAAGAATTACCATACCGACTCGTATTATTATCATTATAATGAATGGTGTTACCAAAACTTATGTAATCCACACCATCACTCTTTCCCGCCCATGTCGTCGTCGTGCCATAAACAGAGCCATTATTAAATAAGTAAAGCGAGGTGGTTGAATATTTTAAGACAATCGAAACATTACCAGCTCCCATTGTTCCCTTTAAAGCTTGAGAAGTTCCATTATAAGCAACACCATTTTTGGCTTTAATGTCTGTAATTTCATAGGTAGAACCATATTTTATTTGCTGATAAAAGTCGGTAACATCATCAGCGACTTTGGTACCATTAATATAAACATCAGCCGTACCATATCCGGAGATATTGCCACTGGAAACACCATCTAAAAGACCATTTAAGTCTAAATAATAACTTTTTGTTGTAAAGTTAAGATCAACGGAAACATTTGATGTCCCCATCGTTCCACTTATTGTCGCATCACCATTATATGTATGACCATCAGTAGCTTTAATATTGGTGATTTTATAACGACTACCATAAGATATTGGTTGGTAAAAATCGGTAACACTACTCGCCACGAGGGCATCATTAATATAAACGTCCGCGGTACCAAAACCATTAATATTAGAGCTGGATGCCCCATCTAAGATACCGTTTAAATCTAAGGAAAATTCGTTAATTTGCCAAACCGCATATAAAGTGGTGCCTTTATTATCGGTGTAAGTATCTCCGGCATGATAAGTAGCCTCAGTAGCAACAGATGAAGTTGCCCACCCCAAGAAAGTATAGCCTGTCCTTGAAGGTTCAATACTACTGAGTGTTAAAGGACGGTTATTCTTTTTTTCTTGGCTTTCAATCGTTCCCGTACCACCATTTAAATTGTAATCAACCATCCAAGTAAGTAGAACATTTTTGACTTCTTTAGCAATTTTATAATGAGCATAGTAATAAAAACAATCTTTTTGTTCACACGTTTGCCCATCTTTACGATGTTTGAACTCTACAATGAAATAAAGACTTTCGTCATCATCATCTAAAGTATTTAAATAACCTAGTAAATTTCTATTTGTACAAATATCCGTGTATTTTCCTTTCGGACAAGCAGTGATGTCAGAAATATTACCGTCTGTAAGATAAATTGTATTAACATGTAAATCAGACCGCATACTTTCATAAAAAGCATTTTCACTGACAATTTCGGTTCCTAAAATACGAGAAGTTAGATTATTCACATTAACCGGAATATGGTCTTTTTTTACACTCTCAATATAATTATTTAAATTAAAATTTTCCAAATATCGATATAAATAATATGTTTCATATATTTTCACAGGGTCATCATAACGGAGTTTTCTTGTTTCTCTATTATTTGTCGCGACAAATAATGTGTAAAGTATCATCAGTGAGGTAATTAAAAAACCGGTCACGACGATTGTTTCAATAAAAACAAAACCTTTCTTTTTCATGTCTTTACCTCACTTTTTAATTAAAAAGAAAAACTCTAAATCATCTATCGCATTATCACTAGAACCCGTTAAAACAGGAATTCTTATGTGACAATAACGAAAAGCTGTCTGATAAGCCCATTCTTCACTATCTTTTTGATTGCAGTTATAATCACAGACACCATCTCCATCGATATCTCTTGGAGCGTAAATAAGTTCTTTACCGCCTTCCATATTATTCATAGAAGAAATATCAAATACTTCATCTTCGTCTTCCGAAGATAAGCTAAAAGCTTCAGACTCACCCGCAGCATTGGTATACGTTATTTTTTTACTTTCCACTTTTAAAGTAATATGGGTGTTATCCACGAAAGAAATAACAATCTCTTGGCGAGCTTTATCTACTTTAACATCCGTTACTGTATTGTTTTGAATTTCTTCTTCAATGTCCTTAACAAGTGTCGCCCGACTAACTAAAAAATCTTTGGCATAAGAGGAATGTTTCGATTCATACGTAATATCATTTAAAAGACTAAAAAGAAAGAGCATAACCACAGAGATAAGGGCAATGCTGATAATAATTTCTAAAAGAGTCATACCCTTTTTATTTAGCATTTAGGCACCTCCAAGAAATTCAATAAGAACCGGTGATAAAATAACGAGTAAGATGATAGGAATGAAAAACAACACCGAAATGATACTGATTTTAGTAGGAAGTTTACCAATGCGACCTTTGATTTCTAAAATTCTTTTATCTCTTAAAAAATCCAATTGGTTATTTAAAGATTCCTCAATGCTATTACCAAAGACACTAGCCTGAACAATGTTTAAAATAGCGTTATTAATGGCGTCACTAGGTATTCTTTCTTTCATACTTGTCATGGCCTCAGGAAAGCTTTTTCCTAAACGCATTTCACTTAAAGATTTTCGAAATTCTCTTGATAATTCACTGTCAACATTTTTAGCGGTAATGGTTAAAGAAGACGTTAAGTTTCGTCCACTTTCCAAGGTTAAAGCAAGAACTTCAAAGAAAAAGACGGCTTCCTCTTCTAGTTTTTCTTCTCTTTTTCTAATAGGTAAATCAAGAAGAAAATATTCGCTTAAAAAATGAAAAAGGATAACGGTTAAAGGAGCTACAAAAAAGCCATTTTTAAAAAAGATTAAAATGATTACAAATAAAATCAAGCTTAATATTAACCGCGTGTTTAATAAATCAATAGGATCATACTTGCAATCAATACCTAAAAGTTTTACTTTTTTAGTAATTTTCTTTATGGTGCTATCTAAATATATTTTTTTTACAAGACTATTTTTTTTCATTACATCTTCACCTCCATGACACGTTTGATAATAAAGATATAAAGGCTATAGAATAAAACGGTGATGAAAAGTAAAATACGTCCTAAAGTGGTTTCAAACATGGGGGTAAAATAAGTTGGATTTAAAAGATAAATCGCTAAAATAAACAAAAAAGGCATAACACAAAGAGTTCGGTAAACAAAGATAGAAGCACTCGTTAAGCTTTGCATTTCTTGTTTAAGTTTCTTTTTACTAAAGAAAGATTTTTCAATAGTCCCAAAAACTTTAACAATATTACCACCGGTTTTATTTAAAAGTGTTAAAGAACTGGCAATATATTTGGCATCATCTAGTTTTACTCGGTTATAAAAACGGTCAAAGACTACTTCAATAGATAAGCCATACGTCATATCCATATATATCTTTTTAAATTCATCACTAATAGGTCCTTCTAACTCATCTCTTACAATCACGACAGCCTGCATAATATTTCGTCCTGATTTAAAACTATTATTCATAATAATGATAGCTTTTAATAAATCTTCTTCGATTTTCTTTCTTTTCTTTTGAAAACTAATATAAAGGAAAATATCAGGAAGATAAAAACCTAAGATAAATACTAAAAACATAAAAGGTAATGATAAAGAAGTAAGTTGAAACATGGAGGAGATAAAACTTAAAATAACGAGCAAGATTCCGGTAAAAAACTTCACCGTCATATAATCCATAGAAGAGACTTTATCTTTATTTTCATATTTAATAAATTTGTCATAACGAAGGCTATGTTTTTTTAAAACCTCCGAATGACTTAAAAGATTGGTTACTTTTTTCATTACTTTGTAAAGAAAATTTATAATATAATCAAAAATACTTTTTTCTTCATCGACAACACTTTTTAAAGTAAAAGCATCAAATCTTTTTTGGAGTTTAATAGCTCTTTTTTGATGTAATAAGTACACGATAAGGACAAGTAAGAGAATAATCATAAATCCTTGCGTGATAACAATTTGTAATGAGTACTCCATAATAGCCTCCTTTCCTATTTTATATGAAACATTTCGTCAATTTCGGTAATACCCCTTGAAGCAATTTTTTTATAAACCTTTGGCACTTGTTTATCATAAAGGATATATTCACCATCCACTTCCCCATTATCGGTTAAGCCCTTTTGATGGAAAGCAAAGATTTCTTTTAAGTTAATATCGCCATCATGAAAACTTTCGAGTTCACAAATAGACGTTACTTTTCTTTTACCATCATTCATTCTTTCGATATTAACAACAAGGTCTATGGCACTAACAATATACTCTCTGATAGCTTTAATAGGAATATCAAGTCCACTCATTAAAACCATGGTTTCTAAACGGTTTAAAGCATCTTTAGCCCCATTCGCGTGAAGAGTGGTTAAAGAACCTTCATGTCCTGTATTCATGGCTTGAAGCATATCAAAAGCTTCTTTGCCACGAACTTCACCAACAATGATACGGTCAGGTCGCATACGAAGAGCATTGATAACTAAATCACGAATGGTAATTTCCCCTTCATTATCATAGTTAGTTACTCTTGTTTCCAAAGAAATAACATGTTCTTTTTCCAGTTTTAACTCAGCCGCATCTTCAATAGTAATAATACGTTCATTATCAGGAATAAAACTACTTAAAATATTTAAAAGAGTTGTTTTACCTGAACCCGTACCACCACAAATAATGATATTACATTTTCCTTTTACAGCCGCTTCTAAAAAGGTGGCCATATAAGGTGTCATTGATCCTATTCTTATCATGTCATCGGCACTTGTCATTTCTTTTTTAAATTTACGAATGGTAATAATAGGCCCTTTCGTAGATAAAGGTGGAATAACCGCGTTAATACGAGAACCATCTTTAAGTCTTGAATCAACCATTGGATTTGTTGCATCAATGGTTCTACCCATAGGTCCTATCATTCTTTCAATGGTTCTTATAATATGTTCATCATTAATAAATGAGACACTTTCATCTTTAATAAGTTGCCCATCAATTTCAATGTAAATTTCTTTAGGGCTATTGACCATTATCTCAGTAATATTTTTATCTTCTAAAAGTTCCGTTAAAGGACCATAGCCATTAATTTCATTATCGATTAAGTTATATAAATGACTTCTTTCTAAGTTTGTTAAATCGTATCCTTCAATAGATTTATCAATTTCATCATTAATAAATTGTTGTAAAAGTTTATCTTCCGGTATTTCTTGATCAATTAGGTTTTCCACAATTTTAACTCTTAATTCATCTAATAATTTTTTATCAGGAAAGACTTCATAATCACTGACATCATTAAACTTTGATTTTTTTCTTTCAATATTAAAAGCTTCAATTAAACTAGTTTTGCTCATTACTATCCCCTCCTAGAAAATTAACGGCTAAATTCATCATGGTCGTGTAGTCTTTGTTAAAAATATTTGGAGCCTTGGGTTGTAACATGGGAATTTCTCCATTCATCACATAAGAATCCATATTCTTTAAATAAAACTCAGAGGAAATTTCATAATCAATATTATTTTTAATAATAGTTTTCATATCATAAAGGGTAAAATACTTTTTAAAAGGATCACGGCTATTATTAAGTAAAATTTTGTAATTCGTTTTATCTAAGTCTTTAAAGATAGAAAGTAAGCTCTTCATATTTTTTAAATCCATGGGATCATTTTCCATGACAAATAAAATATTATCTGCGGCATCTAAAACAACTAAATTTAATTCATTCAAATTATGATTAGTATCAATTAAAACCATATCATAATGAAACATTGCTTTATCTAAGAGAATTTCAATATATTTAGAATCAATTTTAGAAGCTTGGCGTGGGTCTTTAGGACTTGGCATAATATCAATATAATCGTTATATTTTACAACATAATCATTAAAGTCTTTAAAACGGTTGTTATTGTAATCATCAACAAAATTATAAATGGTTTTATCAAAAACTTTATTAGTAGCAAGCGCAACACCACCGCTGGATAAATCTAAATCCACGATTAACACATGTTTATTTATCTGACTATAAACCGCGGCTAAATTAAGCGTTAAAATGGTTTTCCCGACGCCTCCTTTACCTGAAAATAAACATAAACTTTTTCCTATTTTCTTTTTCATATTCCCCATCCTATTCTTCTGTAATATTAATTTTTCCACTTTCTTTGATGCCTTTACGGGCAACTTTAACCGTATATTTATTAAGACCGACAATTTTACCAAATAAAGAATTCATATCATACATCACTTGGACACTTACTTCATTCTCTTTTTTTTGCACGATTAATTTATCTAAAGGAATATTATTTTCTTCTAAGGTCTTTGCTATAACATCTTCATTTTCTTTTGAAAAATATTCTTTAATAGATACATCCACGATGTTTTTCGTCTTTAAAACTTTATTTTCTAAGATTCCCACGTCAACGACTAAAGCCATCATCGTAATAATAATCGGTACTAAAATCACAAAAATAATCAGTGTCTGACCTTTATTATTCATAACTTACGACCTCATTTATAGTCACATCATAAGGGTTTTTAAAGATTAGTGATAAACCTGGTGTCACAATGGTAACTTCTTTTTTTAAGGTAAAGGTGACCTTCTTATTTTCCTCGTTTTTAACTTCTAATTTAATGGTATTATCATCCTCAGTTAAAGAAGATAAAATTTCGTCATAACTTTTTTGATTCCGATATAAGTCGAGAACATGTGACATTTTATTTTCTAAACGATTTTGAACAAAGATAATTTTACCCACATCAATAACCGCGAGCAACATAAAAATAAAGATAGGTAAAATTATGACAAACTCAACAAGAGCTTGACCTGTCTTATTTCTCATTTTTGACCTTCTTGCTGTTGTTTTATTTTATACTCATCTTTGGTTAGACACTCGGCACTTCCTGGTTTATCGCCAGCCACATAAACATTATCTACCATTTCACAAGATGTTTTCACAATCGTATCCTTTAAATACCCGCCAAAATAAGAAACAATACTCACCGTAACAACACTTATAATAGCCACGATTAACACATATTCCACAAGAGCTTGACCCTTAGAGTCCATAACATCATCCCCTTAGTATAAGGATATTATACCAAAGATTTTTTTTAATAACAATTCATTGCCAATAAATTTACATGGAATTTATAACAAACAAAAAAGAGGCTTATTAACTTGTCAAGAGTGGTTATATGATACACCATCAAAATATTTAGAACCATTATTTGAATGAAATAAGAAAAGCGATATATACATCTAATGCCATAGAATCTGTAAATTCAGTACTTAGAAAAGTTACTAATAGTATCCATTTACAAAATAGAATTTTTAAGAACAGAAAAATTAGAAGAAAAATGGAAAAAACCTATTCCTAACTGGAATAAAATTGAAATTCAACTTTCTGAGATTTATAAAGAACGCTTTACCAAATATCTCGACATATAAAAAACTAGTACCTTTCTTTCAAAAATACTAGTTCATGCTCTTTGACAATTTATAAATATTAAAAAAATTTACACACCACTCTTGGCAAGGTCTACACACCATATGATACACCGTCGGGCCAACTTTTTTTATCGATAAATTCAATGATTATCGTTGTTTAAGGAAAACTGTCTACTAATCAGCCAATTTGATATGGATCTTCAGGAGTACCCTCTCCGCTCACAATCGATGTTTTCGATAACAGATAAACCGAAGGCCGCACCGCACCAGAAAAGTTCGCACCGCCGTAATTGAAAATAGAGACACGGCCCGCTGTGAAGACAAAGAACACATGGTAAGCGTTCAAAGAAAACGCACGAGGAGAAAGCGTCCATTGCCAACTGCTAGAATTATAAAGCCAATCATTATTTTTACAATCACTATAAGAACTACTATCCCAATTATCTAATTCTTTATTTAAACAACTTGTTCGATTACTCGTACTTCCTCCACCGGTGGCATAACCGTAATCAGAAGGATACATTAATCCTACCTTACCTTGCCATATCGTTGTTCTTTCTACTGTGTCATTACAGTATGTACCTGAGGTACATATCTTTCCTGTATTACTACTTCTTTCATAACTATAAAAATGACTGGCTAAACCGTTACTTGCTGATGTGAAATTATTTGTACCATTTGTTCCTGTATTCCATAAGGTGCTTCCTACTAAATTTTTTAAATTTTCTTTTAAGCCACTGCTGGTAAAATCACAGGCCGTTGTTGAATTGTTCGAATTGCTATAACAGTTTCCTGAACTATTATTGTAGTATAAGGAACCGCCAACACTTTCACTTTCATAGCCTGGATTTAATAGTTTCATTAAATCAGCTTGACTCCATTCATTAACACCAAAACCACCATTTACTGATGATTCTGAAGAGTCCCATGAATATTCTCCTATGGATTCATTTCTTATTAATTTTATTCTTGTTTCTTTTTTGCCTGTTCCATCATCTATATTATTCATAAGACCTATAATGCGCCAATACTCACCATCTACTTTGACATAGTTACAAGGATTAGCTCCTACATATCTTAAATTGTTATCTGTTGTTCCATCATAGGCTAAGGTATAAGTACAACTATCACTTGTTTTATTTGGAACAGTATATACATCTGTTGAAGATGAATTTGCCCCACTTACTAAGGTTGTAATTGTTGCTGTTGCAGTTATTTTTGGTATTTCTTCTATATAACTTGTTGTCACAACTACTTTGGAACTAAATTTAGCGTTTTGTACGCCTTCGGTATTCATGCCTACGTTTTCATCTAGCCATAATCTTAAGGTGTACATTTTAGATTCTTTAGCGTTTAAGTAGCCTGTTGTTAGATTAAAAGATGTTTTAGCATTATCTAAAGTTTTCGTGGTTGTTTTATAACCTGATAATAAACTGGTGGTTATTTCTGTTTCTGTATCATTTGTTTTTGATGATATCATAGCTTTAACCGCATCATTATTGGTTAGCGTTGTGGTATTTAAAACTTCTAGGTTAACATTAAAGGATGCATAGGAATCACATGTGTTGGTGATTATAAATTCATAAGGTGTTAGTTTCTTTCCTTCTTCATCTAAGATTGGGTAAGCCTTTTGTAAGCTAATATTGTTTTTATCTGTGAAGGTAATATTAAAACAAGATGAAACAATATCATTTTGGCCTGTTTGGGTTAAGTTTAAGACCCATAAGGCATAGGATACGCCTATAATAGCGATGATACCTATTAATAAAACAATTGTAATCAAAATATTTCTTTTCTTCTTATCGTCGAGTAAACGATTTTTGTTTTCTTTCATGTATATTTCTCCTTTTTCTTTTTAAATTTTATTTTGTGAGGATGAAAGAAAACTATCGCTCCTC